>NZ_JAUBOQ010000011.1:0-21838 GCF_036700325.1 Microcoleus sp. Z1_B2 | reverse complement strand
TTGGGTGGGGGCGGGTTTATAAAAATTATTTGTGGGTGACAAAATTAGTCGCGAACCCGCCCCTACGAATTTTGGTTTTTTGGGGTTATTGGTTGGGTGGGGGCGGGTTTTTACAGATGATTTGTGGGTGACAAAATTAGTCGCGAACCCGCCCCTACGAATTTTGGTTATTGCGATCGTACATTCATCAAAAATTCACTATTTCCTGTCTTCCCTCCTTTGCAAATCCCGCAATTGCTTCTCAATCTTTTCCACCATTGGCAAATCTCCCAAGGTTGTATATCCATCTTTTGCCATTCGCAAATATTTCATAGCTTCCAGATTATTTCTCATGGCTGAATGAACTTGTCCCAATCCGTATCTAGCGGCCGTCAACTCCTCAATATCGTCAGGTTTCGCCGTATTAATCACCTTGGAATAGTAGACTTCAGCCTGGGGAACCAGTTGTAGCTTTTCTAGATACAAATCGCCCAACGTGCGATAAATGGGCGGTGTTTCCATGCCAGTTTTTTGTAAATTTTCTAAGATTTCTCTTGCTTCGGCAATCAAGTTTGTGTTAAGATAAACGCTAGAAATTGCTAATTTTTTGGCGTTTTCGTTAGGTACTTGTTTGTCGATCGCCCCAACCTCACTTTTCACCCTTTCCACCTCAGTCTCATCCAGCAAGCTAAACTCGATATCCCCCTCCCCAACAGCGCTTTCTGAAGAAGCGCCCGTATTCGCCTCGACAATCAATCGGTACCTAACACCCGGTTTCAGCGCCGGTTCCCCCGGATAGACAGCCTCAGTACCGCTAACAGTCATTTCCCAGTTTAATTTCGCTCCATTTTCGCGGAGGCTCAACTTATAGCTAGTAGCACCAGCAACCGGATTCCACCGCAAAATTGGCTTGCTGTCGAGCAATTTCGTCCGCCGCGGACTGATTATATAAGGAATTGGCGCGCTATTCCAAGCAATTTTATCGTCGCCGCGATCGGGACATTTAATCAAGTCGGTGCTGCAATCAGATTTCGACTCTTCTTTGGCTAACAAACAGCTATTCAATTGATTTTCACTCCCTGCGATCGACTTAATTCCCCAATCTGCACATTGGATCGTCAGTTGGGCGTTTTGTGCGGTTCGCAATTTGTCTCCCGGATAAAGCGGCGTACCGCTGGTAGGGCGGACAATTCGGCCGTCTTGGCGATCGATCGCAACTTCCCCGCTACTATGGATAATCAGTCCGTTGGATATTCTGTTACTCGCTGCTAGTACAGTAGTTGCGATCGAGCTTAAAGCTATAGAAACTGCAATCCTGATTTTCACTTGATATTTCCTTTTATTCGTAAATGTTGTTTAGCACTTTGGATACATTGCTCTTGTTCTGGTACGCTAGATTTAGAATATTTAATCGTTTTTTCCCAGTGTTCTAACGCTTCATGGGGCTTACCTTTAGTTTCCATAACCCGTGCTAAAAAACAGTGAGCTTCCGGGCTATTGTCTGTCAATCCAATTGCTGTTTGAAAATCTATCTCTGCATCGTCATACTGCTGTTCTTTAAACCGTATCCAGCCGCGATTTTTGATACAAGCAGCTTTTACACCGTCGTATTTAGCGTGTTCTAAACAAAGGTTGATCGCCTTTAAAGCTGCTTGATGTTTATCCTTGCGAATGAATAATTTAGATATTTGAGCAGAAGCATCAGGAAGTCCTCGCAATACAGCATTTTGCATGGCCTCTAACGCACCGCGATCGTCATTCAATTCGTCGCACAACATAGCTAAATTATAGTAAGGTTGTGCATAATTCAGATTAATTAAGCTGGCTAATTTGTAGAATAATTTAGCAATTAAAGGTTTATTTTGACGGTGGTTTGCCATGCCAATTTGATTCGCAACTGGGGCAAGTATCGGGCCCATTAACATATAACTGCTAGCGGTAGTAGCTAAACCGATTCCCAGGCGCTGCATCAAATTAGAAATAAAAATAGAGATATCGTTGTTTGGGCGATCGTCCACCACATCATCCGCAGCAGCCATCAAAGGGCGATCGCGCTTTAATTGCAGTAAAGTCAACCCATCAAAAGTTGGCTGCTGACAGAGCACTGGTATCGCACTCGCACCGGGAAACTGAGATTCCCATTTCTGTAAATAATCCTTAGCTTTTCGTACTGCTAAAAACAAAGGATATTCTTTGCTTAAATATCCGAATAAAGACTTAACAAAATCGTGAGCAATTTTATCTGGTATCGGCGCACGCATCACAATCATTGACGGTAAAGGCAAGCCTCCAGCTACTAAATCTGCTGCCAATTTGAGGCTAGAACACGAGTTTAAAATTAGCAACTCCAATCCTTGAAAAATTGATTTTTCCAACCCCTCTTTTAAATAGTCTATTGTGACAGTATTATCGCAATCTGCTTCATTAATATGCAGCCATCCATTGACAGCATTGCTATTGCTATGCCCGCCGTAATATAAAATCTGCCAATTTTTTTCATCCTCTAACAACTTCTCGCGTAGCTTTTCCGGTGTTGGCTGTTGCATAAATTCTAACTTGCAGCGATCGCCAAAAGACATTTGAAGACTTTTCTCATCTTGTTTCAGATCGAGTCCGTCACTATTACCGGAGACACATAAAATTCTACCTCGCGAAGGCAGAGGCATTCCGCCTGTAGTTGCCTTTTTGAGAGCTTTTCTATACTGGGACGGACTTTTAATTATTTCACAGTTTTTGTAATCTTCGCGAAATTTCCACGCATCCCAAGGCAGATGCCAATTTTCCGAATCTTTGATTTCGAGAAATACTTCAAAGCACCGATCTCGACCACCAAACGCATCAACTACATTTCTAAAATTATGCTCAATTCCCGCATAAAACTCCTCACTACTCAGCCACAGCCTCATAGATTCATTCAAATATTGATAGATCAATTGAGGATTATCTTCACAAATATTGGTTGTCCCTGTAGCCTTAACTTTAATTCTAGAAAGGATGTTGCTAGATTTTCCCGCACGACAAATAAGTTGCCATCTTTTTTGCAGATCGTCAACTTCCGGGGCTGGTGGCAAACTTCCTTTAAATTTATGAACAGTTGTTTGGTTTTCTTGAAACTCCCCTGTGATGTCGGGAAAACCCTTGTGTAAATCCCCAATCCCTAAACCCAAGATAAATCTTAAGCTCATAAATTAGACGCGAATAGAGTTAATCGAGATATCATACCACAAAATTTTCTGTGACGCTGAAATCATCTAAAGCTACTCGAATACTAAAACTCTCGTCTCGATCGACCTCAATATCCTTCAGCAAAATGTACCTCTCCTGAATCCTTGATTGTGACTCGGTTAGATTTTTACCGATGTCGGAGATTAAGGAAAGTTTAATATTCTGGGGCAGGTAACGTTCTCCGATCGCCGGATGCAGTTGAACGTGAACTCTGACAGTGCGATCGCTCTCTTCAGCAATCGCCACCAACAAAGCCACCGTTGTCCTTCCCAGCCGCATTCCCAAGTCAATCAACTTAGCCCGCGTGACATCGGCTTCGGGAAACCTATTGATGCTACTTTGACTGCTCTGTAACGCAGATTCTTCTCTCGAATTTCCACCTCCTCGTAATGCAAAACTGGGGGTTTCGTCAGGAGAAATCAAGTTTTTTAAATTTTGTTTACCTCGATCCAATTGCTGCAAACATCTGTCTACAAAATTTTGCCACCAATTGCCTAACTGAGATTCAACCGGATTTTGAATCTCCACCTGAGAAGTTTGTGTCTGCTGGTTAAATACCGCTTCAAAAGGCAGCCAATCAGCCGTAAATACATTCATCAACCACTGACTGAGGTTAATTTGAGATTCCAACAAATGTTCTAGATGCCCTAAAAAATCATCCAGGGAATGCAATTCGCTCAATACTAATTCCCCCGCATCCGCATTGGGAGAAAAACCAAGCAATCTCGCTTCCTTTTCCTCCTCATCAATTTCTACAGCAATATAGCCAATGCGTTCTGCCCTTGCTTCCACCGGCACCGGGCAAATCTCAGGCGGATGTGCAGATGAATTCTGGTTGCCAGTTTCTTGAGTTTGAGGTCGATTTTTAATTGGACGGCATTCGATTTTTCCCAATCCTTTAACATACAAATCTCCCGCATCTGCAAACAGGCGAATTACGGGATTCCAGCTATCGCATTCAGTCAAGTCAGTCTCAATATCGATGATTTTTAGATAATCGCGAACTGCCAGCACTGCCAAAGTATTGAGATAAACTTGCTCGTGCCTTTGCGGGTGGCGCTGTTGGGTGGCAAACTGCTGAGCAACTTGCAGTGCCTTCTGAGTAATTGGCATTGGCAAAGATTCGATTTCCCAAAGGTTGTTATGGTTCATTGTTCTGGTACACTCCTGGTATATTTAAAGTTTGATATCCTTGGTCTTCGCAAAATTTTTGCAGCAGATAACGGCAGTCATTGTTGAACAATTGATATAAAGTAGAATGCGCGCAACCAAACTCTTTGGCGAGTTCTTGAAGACTTTGACCGTACAAACATTTTCGCTGCAATAAAACTTGACAATTTATCTGCGGTTTGCCTCTAACGTGTCTGCTTTTTAACTCGTTATTTGGATCGGTTTCTATCCATGCGAGAAGTTCGTCCAAATAGAAACTTACATCATAATCGGCGGCGAGATAGTCAATGGGATTGATGGTTTCTTTGTCTTGTTTTCCTTCTGAGGACGCTATTCGACGGCGGTTTGGTGTCTCACTTTCTTTTATTGGGGCCAGACGACAATCAAAAAGCCGCCTTTCGAGATAGCTATTTAACCAAGTAGTAATCAGGCTTTCTTCGGGATCGTAAGGTCGTTTTGCTGTGGTAGCTTCACATAAATTTCGATTGAGATAGATCCAGGTTTCTTGCAATGCCTCTTCATAGTAAGGTGTTTTTGGTTTCCAGAGTTTGCCGGATTTGATAATCTCTCGAATTAGTTGATTCAAGAAACGACTTCGCCTGATACTGCCGGGGGGCTGCTGGCAAGCTTTGGTGACGAGTTCGACGATTTGCTGGTGTGCGGGATCTCGATCGAACTTTTCCGATTTTACTGAGCACCCAACAGCATCGGTTTCGTCGGATAAGTGGTCTTCCCCCTCGGAGGGGTTGGATTTATCAGTCATAGTTAAGTGCGGCCGCAACTTTGTTCCTACATTTATTTATCAGGGTAAGTTGGAGGAATTTATGCGAAATTCAGAAATTTTTTTCAGAGGATGGTTGAAAGTCTTGCTGTGCGGTGGATTGGGCAGTTGAATTAGATGTGAATTTTTGTTAAGACGCATCAAAACCTGCATAAACCGGGTTTTTGCGATTTATGCAGGTTTGTAACGAAGTCTTCTGCGAAAAACCCGGTTTATGACCACCCGTGCGTTATTCGATCGCCCTTAAATCCCCAAAACACCCGTGGTTCCGTACTTCCACGCAGTCTTTGCCAAACTCGACAAAAAAAACTGGAGAGTTTTGCATAAAACTACCGAGCTCACCCTGATAAATAAATAGAAAGAACAAAAAGGCTTGAGGGGCGATCGATCTTTAGTGTTAACAAGCAGATCGATCGCGCAATCCGGCTATCTCGCAATCCCGAACTCCGGCTCTTGTTGAAACAAGAGCCTCAAAGCGAAAGTCGTCGGTCGCCGACTGAAGAATTTACCAGTCCTCTTTGAGAGGACTTTCGCTATGAGGCGGGGAATTCATTCCCCGCCGGATTCTGGGAAAGCGCGTTATTCGATCGCCCTTAAATCCCCAAAACACCCGTGGTTCCGTACTTCCACGCAGTCTTTGCCAAACTCGACCAAAAAAACTGGAGAGTTTTGCATAAAACTACCGAGCTCAACCTGATAAATAAATAGAAAGAACAAAAAGGCTTGAGGGGCGATCGATCTTTGGAATGAGAATTAAATAACTTCCACAAGTTTGTGGGATGGGCCTAAGAGCCCGTCCTTTTTGGATGGGCTCTTAGGCCCATCCCACTTTCAAGAGTGGAAGTTATTTAATTCTCATTCCTTAGCAAAAGGCAGTAGCTTCAACATTAATCAAAACCAACAAATTGTAGTAATCAAGTCCCCTTACGACGAAATTTCTACTTGGAATACTAAACTAAATCAAACCTACATTCCTTACGGTAGAGAAGGAAGAATAGGACAACAACGTCAAGCAGTTGAAGATAGTAATGCTGGCAGGAATAGGGTTTTGCGTAGTGCGTCCAAAGCTTCTGAATACTATGATAATGCTTCTTGGGACTTGCTCGATGCTCTCGAAAACGGCACAGTTAAACTAGAGGCAATATCAGATGATAATTTACCCGAAATCATGCGAGGGATGACGCTAACAGAAAAAAGCATATGTAGCTGGAAAGAAAACCGAAAGAGAGGCCATTAAAAAGACCATCCGCGACTTATCTCAAAAGCGTACAGCATATATTGAACAACAGTGCCAATCTAGTACCAATAGTGGTGAAAATACTCTCGATCGCGTAATGATTCAGAGTCTCCACCAGCAATTAGCCGCTAAAGGATTCAAGCTTAATTAAAAGAACGCAGACGACATTTCATCTGCGTTCATCTGTGTTTATCTGCTAATATCTGCGGTCAAAAAATCCCAATCTCCCAATTTAATATCATGGTCGATCGACCACGCTCAAAAGCTGGGGCGGGTTTACAGAATCTCTCGTTTCTATTGTAGATATTGGTGAACCCGCCCCTACAGGAATTATGGTCAATTCGCCTGACATGATATAACTACTTCGCCGCAGGTAAAGACAACTGAGGCGAAGTTTTAGGGTAGCTTCCATTCACGGGAATCGCATCCGGTTCCTGCGAAAGCAAAAACTCGCGAATAACCCTAGCAACTGCTCTTTGAGCTAAACCGCCGACTACTTTCTGCCCCATATTCTGCACTTGGGGTTTCACCAACAACTGCGGCAATAGCTGCAATACTTTCGTCCCGTCAAAACCGGGAGTTGATTGCAAAATATCCCAAATCCGTTTGATGTGTTCTAGGTTTTTTTGTTCAGTTGGTGAAACCACAGGTTGATTTGCCTTGACTCCAAACCATTCGCCGACGACTGCTTTGGCGTTAGCAAAGGCGTTGCTGGAAAGTGTGTCGAGACTCTTGACTAATTCGAGGACAATACGATCGCGAATGAAATCTCCTCTTTCGGAAAATAAATATTCTAAAGCTTGGTTCAAGATTTTGCTGACATCGTAATCCTCGCTCTCGCGGGCATTGTTGAGCAAGTTTTCTAAGCGGTTCCAGCGGAATTCGCCTTGTTTGAACAGCAAATCTTGCAGGGATGCTCTCAGTTCCGGTGCGGGGTCGCTCAACAGCCGTTTTGCAACGTAAGGATAGGCTTTGCTCAACACTTTGAATTCTGGATCGACATTAATGGCAATCCCTTCTAACGTGACGAGCGATCGAATAATCAAAGCATAGTAAGCTGGAACCCGGAAAGGATATTCGTACATCACCGCCGAAAGTTCGTCAGTAATGCTTTTGAAATTGAGTTCGGCAACGCTAGCACCCAAAGCATTGTTAAATACCCCCGCCAAAGCTGGAATAATTGGCGTTAAATCCGTATCTGGCGTTAAAAACTCCAACTTGACATAATCTTTTGCTAAACCTTCAAAGTCGCGGTTCACCAAATGCACCACAGCTTCCAACAAGCCGTATCGCTGATAAGGTTTAACTTCGCTCATCATCCCGAAATCGAGATAAGCTAATTGACCGTCAGGAGTTGCCAAAAGATTGCCGGGATGCGGATCGGCGTGAAAGAAACCGTGTTCTAGAAGTTGTCTGAGAGAGCACTGCACCCCCACTTCAATTAAGTAAGGAGCGTCGATTCCTTGAGCTTTAACGGCCTCTAAATTCGTAAGTTTGATGCCGGTGATCCACTCCATTGTTAAGACGCGGCGGCGGGTATATTCCCAGTAGATGCTGGGAACATAAATGTCTTTGATGTGGCCGTAGAGTTGGGCAAACCGTTCGGCATTTTGACCTTCGTGGGTGTAGTCCATTTCTTCGTAAATGCGCTCGCCCAACTCGTCCATAATGCCTGCGAGGTCACTGCGAATTATTTTGAAGTTGTTTTGTGCCCAAACTGCAAGACGCCGCAGGATGTAGATATCTAAGCCGATGTTTTCGGCTAAACCCGGTCGCTGGACTTTGATTGCGACTGTTTCTCCGGTTTTGAGTTTGCCTTTGTAGACTTGTCCGAGAGATGCTGCGGCGATCGGATCGGGGCTGATTTCTGCGTAGATGTCTTTGGGGTGGGCGCCCAATTCTTCTTGGATGAATTGATATGCTACTTCGTTGGGAAATGCTGGCAATTGGTCTTGCAGCGTTGTTAGTTCTTCTAAATATACTGGCGGTACTAAGTCGGGGCGTGTTGAGAGTGCTTGTCCGATTTTGATGAAAGCTGGGCCGAGTTGACCCAGAATTTCTCGCAGTCGGACGGCGCGGCGCTTTTCGTTGGTGGCGGTACGACCTGTTTTGCCGTCGAACCACACACTGAAGGCAAAGCTAAAAAATGTCCAAACAACGCTCGACAGCCTTCCCCAGACTTGTAGAGGTCGATTTCGGTACTGGGCTGCGATCGCCACTGGATCGTACCGAACAGCATCTCCGGCTAACTCGAAAGCTATGTCTCTGGCTGATTTGAGCCGATCGTCCGTTACGTGCTCCGTCTCTAGTGATACTGGTACTGCTTGCAGGGGAATTGTATTTGCATCTTGGAGATTGCTTAGTACAGCCTGAGTCCCTGAATTTACATAAGTTGGCGGGGAGGCTGGCGATACTGTCTTGACATTCATAAATCAGACCTAGTGTGAAGCATTGTAAATATATTGTAACAATTTAAGGAAGAAGACCCTTCTTCCTTCTTATATACTTACTCGCCGCTGGATCTTTGGAGTCGATCGCGAATGCCTGATAGTTGCGATTGGCTGCTGACGGGCGATCGAGGTTGGGGCATTTCGGTATCGGGCCAGTTCGGTAAGTCGTTACAGGGACAGAACTCCGGGGGCATTCCGGTTTGTTTGAACACTACGGGCATAGCGCAGCGCGCGCAGGGACTGATTTCCCAAGCTGGCGTCAGCAGTTGGGCAATTGTTTCGTTTGTGCCTTCGAGGTAACAGTCTCCGCTGTCGCGGGAGATGATTTTTTGCCAGCAGTCTTCAAATTCCTGGCTGTAGCGATCGCCCGCATTTACCGATTTGGGCTCCAGCGCTTCGGAACCGTTGCGAATTAATACTTTTTTGCCTAACTGAAACCAGTAAGCAATATATTTTCTTACTTCACTATCTGATGCCATAACTTTTAGTCAACCCTTCAACTAATTGATTATTTTAGACTTTGAATTTGAAATCACCACTCTTTCTTAAGAGACATTTTATCTTTTACATAATTTCAAAATTCGGCTATTCCTCATGTCTAATTGTTGGGCTTCCCCCCTAGGGATTAGGTTTTTTTACTAATTTATATGACTCTTGATTTTTCAATCTTAGTTAAAATCATAGCTGATTTTTAGTTAAAATTGTCGTTCGGGAAACCGATATTTTTTCTCTCTTGTCGATCGCGACTCTGGCTGTTAATTTTTCGCTACAGGCGGCAGTGGCGTACCCAAAGCGGTGAGATTCAAGGCGTAACCTCCGGTGGCGAGATAAACAGTATCGGCGATCGCCCCGATGTGGCGCACGAGAGTGCCGAGGCGATCGCGAAACAGCCGCCCCGCCGGATAAGCAGGCACAACACCCCATCCGGTTTCTTCCCCTACCAAAATTACATCAGCCGCCGCCGACTTCAAACAGGCGAGCAAATCTTGCTGCGTAGTCGCCCAAACAGCCGCTTCTTGTTCCAAAAGATTCGCCGTCCAAGTTCCCAGAGAATCAATCAACAAGCAATCTGAGGGCTTGCTGGCTTGCACAACTGCTGACAAGTCGATCGGCACTTCTAGAGTTTTCCAATCAACCCGACGGCGATTTCGGTGCTGTTCGAGGCGACGAATCCACTCCAAATCAGCTTCATCAACCTGACCGGTAGCCACATAAATTACTTGTTTTCCCGAACCCGCCGCCAGAGTTTCGGCCCATTCACTTTTGCCACTTCGGGCCGGCCCAGTTACTAAGATTAATTGTCTAGATGTGGTGGGTTCTGAGTTACTCATTAGTCAGTCGATTTTAGATTTTAGATTTTAGATTTTAGATTTACTCCACAACAAATGATTTTGGGAGATTGAAGTTTGGTTAAAATTTTTGGGCTGCTCGCGACTAATGTTGCGGGCTTGTCTCCCTTCTTTGGGCGGGGTAACATACAAAGGATTAAACATAATTCCCAATTGCCAATTCCCAATTAGCAATTACCAATTATGATTTAAACGGCTAACTACCAAATGCTTTTTAAGCGATAATAGCATTGATGAGACAAGATCAGAGTAAGTCGATCGAGAACCCCCGTATTTCCCAAGCTGTTATTTATGCCAGATCGTCCTCAGATATCAGCGATTATTTGCACCCACAATCGCGCCGCCTATTTAGGTGGGGCGATCGACAGCTTGCTGGTACAGGATTTTCCCGACAACTTTGAAGTAGTAGTAGTGGATAACGCTTCTAGCGATTATGCAAGCCCCGAAAGTTCGACTTCGCGCACCCGCGAGGTGGTAGAAGCAAGACAGGGCGATCGGCGCCTCAAGTACGTCTGGGAGCCGGAAATCGGTCTGTCAGTAGCCCGGAACACCGGCGCAAAGGAAGCTGGCAGTGAAATATTAGCTTATCTCGACGACGACGCTATTGCTGAGCCCAATTGGCTCAGGGTGCTGCACGCGGCTTATCAAAGCAATCAAAAACTCGCCGTAGCTGGTGGCAAAGTAAATTTGCTCTGGCCTTCGGGAGTCAGCCCGCCCGAATGGCTGTCACCGGGATTGGCCCAGAACTTGGGATCATACGATTTAGGCGATACTTACCTATACGTGACTGCTGCCGGTTTGACTCCCAGGGGAGTAAACTACTCAATCCGGCGCGCTTTTCTCGAACAAATTGGCGGCTTCGATGTCAAACTCGGTAGAGTCGGCACAAAATTGCTGTCAAATGAAGAGTTGCGGGCCACAGAATTAGCTTTAGAGTTAGGTTGGCAAGTAGTTTATCTACCGGAGGCCCTGGTGCTTCACCATGTCGCGACAGAAAGGCTCAACAAAGCTTGGTTTCTAGAGCGCGGGTGGTGGCAAGGCATCAGCGAGTGTTATCGCGAACAATTGTCCGATCGAGCCGGTATTGCTCAGCTTGGGTGGGGGGGTGAAAGAATCTTGAGGGGTGTCTGGAAGTCTTTTAAATATATTAGAGATCCAGGGCTGCGCTTTGAAAATTTCGTTTTTGCCTGGGGTCAAATCGGTTATTTGATCGCAGCCATCCGCGGCCTGATTTTTGCACCGAAATCGACCAGCAGGCATTAGGCTATAGGCAATATCCCTCGCTGCTCAAGTCGTCGGCCCTGCTGTGCCGATCGCACTTCATCCACAAAAAACTCGACCGCATTCAGGTTCAAGCACTCGATTATGACATCTAGTTCATCCAAGATTCCGGTTTCAGTTCTCATTCCGGCAAAAGACGAAGAACTTAATCTACCAGCGTGTCTGGCCAGCATTGCTAGGGCGGATGAAGTTTTCATGGTTGATTCCCAAAGCAGCGATCGCACCGTAGAAATTGCCATCAGCACCGGCGCCAAAGTAGTGCAATTCTACTTCGACAACCGCTGGCCGAAAAAGAAAAATTGGTCATTGGACAATCTGCCCTTTCGCAACGAATGGGTATTAATTGTCGATTGCGACGAGCGCATTCCCCCGGAACTTTGGGACGAAATCGCGCAGGCGATCGAAGACCCCAATTTTGACGGCTACTACCTCAACCGCAAAGTCTTCTTTTTAGGTCAGTGGCTGCGTTACGGCGGCCGATATCCCGACTGGAATTTGCGTTTGTTCAAGCATCAAAAAGGACGTTACGAAAATCTCGGCACTGAATCCGTCCCCAATACTGGCGACAACGAAGTTCACGAACACGTCATTTTAGCCGGTCAAGTCGGCTACTTAAAAAATGACATGATCCACGAGGATTACCGCGATTTATTTCACTGGATAGAACGGCACAACCGCTATTCTAATTGGGAAGCTCGCGTTTATTACAATATTATTGAAGGCCGCGACGACAGCGGCACTATTGGCGCTCACTTATTTGGAGATGCCGTACAGCGGAAGCGATTTCTCAAAAAAGTTTGGGTATGGCTGCCTTTTAAACCAATGCTCAGATTTATTTTATTTTACTTCATTCAGCTCGGCTTTTTGGATGGAAAAGCTGGCTATATTTATGCAAGGCTATTGAGCCAATACGAGTATCAAATTAATGCAAAACTTTACGAGTTGCGTTGTTGTGGCGGTCAGTTGAATGTAGCAGAACCTGAGCCTACTTTGTCGCCACCAGTAGTTAGAAGTCAGGAAACAGAAGTGAAATTGCCGTAATAGTAGGTATGAAATTTTAACCGCAGATGGCGGCGGATTGACGCCGATGAACCCAGATAAATGTTGATTTGGGTTAAGTGCGATCGCCCTTATTTTACCGATCGCACTTTTCCTTTGTTTCCTAAACCAGCATGAAATTAGCAGATGTTATGGCATTGGCACTCACTCCAACCATCACACCTAACTGCTCCCCTGTCAAGAGGTTTTTGATGAGAGTTCCCTGAGTATTTTGAGTTATTTCCAACTGACCAAAACTCAAGCCACCGCTTAATCCAATCAAATCTTGACCCAGGGTAAAATCAGCGATAATATCAAATCCTTGACCTGCTTTTAAGGCAAAGATATCGTTGCCGCTGCCGCCAATCAAACTATCATTTCCCATGCCTCCGTCAAGGAGATCGTTGCCTTTGCCACCTGTGAGAGTATCGTTATCTGCGCCTCCGAAAAGAGTATCATTTCCGGCACACCCTCCCAGGATATCTGCTCCTTCATCACCGTTGATTAAGTCATTACCTTCACCGCCGCAGATTGTATCATTTCCCTGTTGTCCAAACAGATTGTCATCACCTTGACTGCCAAGCAGGATGTCGTTACCTTTGCCTCCATATAAGGTGTCATTATCCTTACCACCATCGATGAAGTCATCATCTTTGTTGCCATAAATGATGTCAATACCTTCGCGGCCATGTAAGAAGTCATTGCCTTTGCCTCCGAAGATTAAATCGTTACCCGATTCGCCAAGAACGATGTCGCTTCCTTCATCTCCGTAGAGAGTATCTTCATCTTTGCCTCCGGCGATGAAGTCATTGCCTTGGTTGCCATTAATAATGTCATTATCGGCACCACCGTATATGTTGTCATCCCCGGATTTGCCCTCGAATATGTTGGCAGTATCGCTACCTAGTAATTCATCGTTTTGGGCAGTGCCTATTTGAAGGCCGGATGCGCCGAGTATGGTGTTTTCAACTGAGTTGGGTCGGTTTAAGTTGGGATAGGTAATTGTGTCGCAGATGCACTCATCGTCTGAGAGGTTATTAGTTGTTGGCGTGGGAGTTGCTGTTTCCGATGGTGTTGGTGTTTCTGAGGCTGTTTCCGATGTTGTCGGTGTTTCGGAGGCTGTTACTGATGGGGTCGGAGCGATCGGTCGGGTCGGAGCGATCGGTGTTGGGGTGTCAGTGCCTGTTTCGGTGTCGGGGGCGCTGCCGATTTCGCCAGAGGTAGGTTCCTCTGGATCGATCGGGCTATTACCATCGATCGTCTCGACAACAGGGCGAACAGTGGGGTCATTAACCTTCACCGTCTCCATCCGAGCCAGAATCGCCTCTTTGGTGTTTTGAGCGAGGAACTGTTCAACTGTCACAGTTCCCGCCGCCAAATCGGACAAACCGACAGCAATTTGACCTACAGATACCGCCTGCAACTTGGTAATTTCAAGGGCAATATCTTTGATGGGGCGACCGCTAGCGACGAGATCCTTGACCATTTGATTGCCCAAAGCCATGATTTGAGCCGCAGCAGCCGCACTAGCAACCAGTTGTGTCGGGTTGATTTTGGGGTCAGACTCTGCTGCTTTGGTAATGGCTGCTTGAAGGATAGCCAAGATTGTTTCTGTTTTGCCTAAATCTACAGCAGCGCCACCCTTGAGTTGATTTGCGATCGCCCCGATACCACTAAATGCGAGTTGAGCAATTGCTGTTTCCGAAACTCCCTCAATGAATTTCGCCGTCTGGACGATCGTGTTTTGCACCAGAATCATCGAGCCAAACACCGATACACCATTCGCGTCCCCTTTGGCGATCGCTTCTAAGGGGTCATAGCTGCCCAAATCAAGACCTGCGGGGATTTCTAATGCCGATTCTACCTGGGTTTGTGCCGTTAGTGGGTCAATACCTTGCTTCACCAACTCGGCGATAATCGTCGTTAAAGGAGTCACAACCGTTGACTCTACCGTTGAAATCAGTGGGGTTGCCATCGGCAAGCCGGTGGCTACATCCACTCCACCGATGATGTCCATGCCTCCCATCAGGACAAATTGACCTTCGGTATAGTCGATTTCACCGTTTTGGTTGGTATCAAACGTTTCGATATCTACGTTCAGGTCGAAGCTGCCATCGGCTTTGGTAATCGTAAAGGGTTCAGCATCATCCAATGTCCCGTTTAAGTTGGCATCAAGGAAGACCTTACCGTTAGCAATGTAACCGTCAATGATGCGAAGACCACGGAAAAGTTTTCTTAATAGTTGGGTTTGGAAACTAGACCCGAAAGGCTGGCTTCCTGTGTTACCCGTAGGAGACTGGCTTCCTGTGTTACCCGTAGGAGAAGGCTCATACACAATCTTTTCCAGTCCAGTGATTGTTTTGAAACTGCCATTGGGACCAGCAATTCGTCCTTGTGCCAATGTCCCCGTAATTTTATAGTCTGTCTGTTTGCCGGACAAAAACAACGTATCGAAGCCATCTCGGCCGTTAATGATATCGCTACCAGCTCCTGGATAGAGGTTATCGTCACCAGCTCCACCATCAAGGTTATCGTTGCCTTCCTCACCGTAGACCGTATCATTACCTCCTCCACCAGAGAGGGAATCGTTACCACTCCGACCATAGATGAGGCTGTTTCCTTGTCCGCCTTGGAGAGCGTCATTGTTTTGGGTTCCCGTGAGGGAATCATTAGACACCATCTCATACAGAATATCTTCAACATCCCAAGTCACGATTGTGATATCGCCTTTGGAAGTAGTAAGTTGCCGCCCTGTGGATGTTGGGGTAATTTTATAGTCTGTCCGTGGGCCGGACAAAAACAACCTATCGAAGCCACGTCCGCCGTTAATGGTATCGCTACCAGTCCCAGCAAAGAAACTATCGTCACCAGCTCCACCATCAAGGTTATCGTTGCCTTCCTCACCGTAGAGCTTATCATTGCCTTCTCCACCTGAGAGGAAATCGTTACCACTCCGACCATAGATGAGGCTGTTTCCTTCTCCGCCTTGGAGAGTGTCATTGTTTTGGGTTCCCGTGAGGGTATCGTTAGAATAGTTTTGATACCGGAAATTCTCAACTCCAATGACAGTTTTTACATCACCATTAGCAGCAATAACTTCCCATCCAGTTGATGTTTCCCTAATTTTATAGTCACTGTTATTGCCGAGTAAAAACAACGTATCGTTGCCCTCTCCTCCGATAATTAAATCGTTACCAGTCCCAGCATTGAAGTAATCGTCGCCAATGCCACCGAAGAGAGAGTCATTACCATCGCCACCATTGAGGTTATCATTGCCATCTCCGCCGTCAATGGTATCGTTACCTACGTCAGCATTGAAGTTATCGTTGCCAGTACCACCTGCAAGATAGTCATCACCATCTCCACCATTAAGGTTATCAATACCAACGCCACCGAAGAGAGAGTCATCCCCAGCATCACCGAACAATAAGTCATTACTTGTGCTGTCCGGGGAGCCGTTCCCTTCACCATAGAGAGCGTCATTGCCGTCTCCACCGCGAATCCAGTCATCGTTCTGCTGACCGTAGAGAGTGTCATTGCCAGTTCCGCCTTCCAGGGTATCATTACCCTCCCATCCGTGAAATTCGTCATTACCTTCATTACCGCTGAGAAGATCGTTGCCAATCTCACCCAGAAGGATATCGTTACCGGCTTGGCCAGAGAGGGTATTATTTCCAGCATTACCAATCACTAAGTCGTTATTAGCTGAGCCAATGACATTTTCAATCGAGGTTAACAGATCTGTATTGCCAGAAAATTGGGCCTTGCCATTGTTTAAATTGACATCAACAGCACCAGTAGAAAATCTGTAGTCGGCAGTATCAGTTCCGTCACCTCCATCAAGGACGTTGCTGCCATTGCCACCAGAGAGCGTATCGTTATCTCCCTCGCCATAGAGAGAGTCGTTACCATCTCCACCATCTAAGGCATCGTTACCAGTCCAACTAGCGAGATGGTCGTTTCCACCTTCTCCTCTCAGGATGTCATCATCCTCATGACTAAAGAGGCGATCGTTACCGTCACCACCATTGAGGTAATCTTTACCCCCAAAGCCTTCAAGGAAATCATTGCCACCTCGACCAAAGAGCGAATCACTACCGTCCTCGCCGTTTAGAGAGTCGTTGCCGCCACCACCGTCGAGGAAATCGTTTCCTGCTTCTCCTCGGAGTATGTCATTGCCAGCTTCACCGCTAAGAATGTCATCATCATTCCCACCAAGGAGCAAATCGTCACTCAAACCGCCGAAGAGAGTATCCTTACCATTTCCACCTTCGAGTGTGTCTTTGTCGTTGCTACCGTCGTAGTTTCCTCCCGTTTTTCCGTTGTCTTCGCCATAGAGAACATCATCCCCATCTCCACCTTGGAGGAAGTCCTTATCTCCCTGACCATAGAGAACGTCGTTGTCATTTCCGCCCTCAATGGTGTCATTACCCTGATAGCCGTGCAGTTCGTCATTGCCATCCTGACCCTTCATCAAATCATTGCCATTCTGACCAAAAACACGGTCATTACCAGAGTCAGCATTTAGGGTGTCATTACCATCGCCACCATCAAGCAAGTCCGCACCGTCAATACCGAACAAGAGATCATCGCCAGCATTACCATAAAGGAAGTCAGAACCCGATCCCCCATCAAGTGTGTCTTTGTCTTCATTGCCTTCGAGTTTGTCGTTGCCGTCCTCACCGTACAGGTAATCGATATCTTGTTGACCCTGGAGGATATCGTCACCACCCCCACCACGGAGAATGTCTCTGCCCCAACCACCTTCTAACTTGTCATTTCCTCCGTCGCCATGCAACGTATCATTGTTATCGTTACCTTCGATTCTGTCATTGCCATCCCAACCTTCTCCTTTATCATTTCCCGACCCCAAGATGAGATGGTCATCTCCACCTTTACCTCGAATATAGTCATCACCCCCCTTTGCGTCATATTTGTTATTTCCGTCATCCAGCCATTTGTCATCGCGACCATTCGACGGGCCCCCAAACCAGCCAAGAACGCTGTTAAACGCACCTTCAAAAAAGTTACCAATTTTATTGAAGGTATCGAGTACACCTGATGAAACACTATTAAATCCATTAACGACACCATCAATGGCTTTATTTACAGCCTCAGTGGCTGCACCCAGGGCACCGCCCGTCACTTTGTCAAACAACTCTTCGATACTTCTGAGCGGAGCTAGTGACACGGTATAGTCACCTTTGAGCACCCCAGCCTCATAACCTACCTTTACCTTGGAACCACTAGCTGTACCATCTGAGGTAATCTCAAGGTTTGCCCCAACATTGCCAACGAGCGGGAGATTGTAGCCTATGAATCCTTTAACTGTTAGCTTGCCATTCTGGAGGCTGATGTCGGCGCTGCCTAAATTTTGACCAAAAATTTTGGCTGTCCCTCCGATTTTTATATCGGTTGGACTTTTGATATCAATGAGCGCGTTCTCGATTGATAAGACCCCGAATAAGTCAAGATTTCCTTCAACTTTCAGCCCATTACTATCAGCTTTAATCTTCGCTCCGGCAACTTCTCGCCCAAGAATCTTTACAGAACCCGATCCACTGACTGTCTTTTTAGCAATATCAACTGAAAAATCGTTAATATCTAGTGCTACGACTCCTAAATTCAAATCAAAATCTTTGATTTTGGCACTCGTGGTTGTAAATTCCACGTTTGCTTTAGCAACAGTCTGGCCAAAAATCTCAAGTTTCCCATCTCCTTTAAGGTATTGTTCAGTGGGACTGACCTTGACGGCAAAATCCAAAGTCTTATCGTTGGGACCATCCGCACCCGTGAGTTTCAAAAATCCCAAGTCAATTTCAGGAATCTGTAAAACTCCTTCTAAACTTGGATTGCTTTGAGCGTAGGGATTGGCATTGAGACTGAGTGAAGCTTCTTTTCCCCAAGCCGTTACCTTCCCATTAATACCAAGACCTTGGGTTAATTTTGTTTCAGCAATTTCTGTCTCTAACGGCACTAACTTGAGTAGTGGATCAAACTTTGTATCTGCATCAGGCCCATCAACAGAGACAATATTGACATTCAAGGTTTGCCTCAAAAACGATTCTGCCTTCTTAACAAAATCGACTTCCTTCCCCACTTGTTTGATGACATAAGAGTAAACGGGACCAGCCAACAGATCAACAAGGTTGACAGGAGCATTTGCCGTTAATTCCACTGCAAATTTCTTGGGGTCGTTAGAACTGACAAAGAAAGCCGACTTGAGATCGAAGTTGCCAAACTTTAAATCTCCCACAAATCCAACATTATCAACCCAAGGTGGTGCGTAGGTTCCGCCAACTTGTAAGGCTAAATTCCGAATTTCTGAATCCGGTAAGCCAAAGGGATTTTTCCAGGGAGTTTTGGCCGTGAGTTGAAGCGCACCCGTAATTGATTTGGGGTCGAAAGTTAAGCCTCCCGAAAACGTTAATTCAGGTTCCGTTGTTTGGAAGGGATCATAACCTTTAATTAAATAACTGCCTACTATACCGAAATTCGGGGGAGAAGTTGAATCTGCTGAGACGCTTAATTTAGCACCACCAATCTCAATCGAGAATGGGTCAACTTTCAAAAGTGTTAGGTTTTCAGTGCTTAACTCAGCACTGAGGCTCACTTTTGGTACAACACCTGTTCTAACTTCTGCTTTTAGCTCTACCTCCTTAATTTTTAGCTGCTCATTAATGAAGTCTAAAAAATTTGTTTTACCATCATTCTTAGCATCTGCAAAGTTTATTTTTCCACTGAGTCCGTAGGTGGGAGCGGAGGTGTTTAGGTTGGATAAGGTGAGGCTGGGTTTGCTTATGGGTATAGTGACACCAGTTGCAACCTGAGCGACAAGAGGAAGAACTCCGAAGTTAGCGAAAGGTACGCTCCCGTCATGGGCGAGTTTCAGTTCGTTGTTTGTAAATTCAGCCGTTAATGGCTTGACCATCGGTACAAGCGCTTCGAGGACTTTTTTTTCTACATTAGGTACACTAATCTTGTTGTTTTTCAGATAGGCGTCTAGCTCGCTCCAGTTTTCAATCCGAGAATCGAAAGTGCGCGTTAAAGGTGCAGCAGTGATATTGTTGTTACCCGCTGCATCAGTGGCGCTGCTGGCGGGAACGTTGACGGTTACGATGCCGCTACCCGTTGGTGTGACAGTGAAATTGTAGTTACTACCGGTGCCGGTAAACCCACTGACAGTGGCGTTGGTGAGGCTGATATCGCTGGCAATAAACCCGGTAACATTTTCGTTGAAAGTTGCGGTGACATTGAAGGGATTCTTGACTGTTGCCCCAGCGTTTGAAGCGAGGGTTACAGTGGGCGGTGTGGTATCAACGGCGGTAGCAGTGTTGAAATTCCAAGCTGTTGCGCCTGTAGTACCGGCATAATTGTTACCTGCTAAGTCTTTAATCGCACCGGCGGCAATTTCAACGTAGTAATCAGTACCGGGCGCTAAATCTGCCGTGGGATTAACTGTGACTGTACTAGCGCTAACGGTGACATTGGCTGAGGTGACATCAATGGTTTCTACAACTGAGTTATCGGAGACTTTCTTGATGACAATATTGCCGATGCCTTTTTGTACGGCTTCACTCAAGTTGACAACTAAGTTAGCAGCAACTGCAACACTGGTGGCGTTGTCTGCGGGGGTGAAAGTGGCTGTCGGCGCTGTGGTATCAACGGCAGCAGCGGTGGTGAAATTCCAAGCTGTTGCGCCTGTAGTGCCGGCATAATTGTTACCAGCTAAGTCTTTAATCGCACCGGCGGCAATTTCCACGTAGTAACCAGTACCGGGCGCTAAATCTGCCGTGGGATTAACTGTGACTGTACTAGCGCTAACGGTGACATTGGCTGAGGTGACATCAATGGTTTCCACCACTGAGTTGTCGGAGACTTTCTTGATGACAATATTGCCGATGCCTTTTTGTACGGCTTCACTCAAGGTGACAACTAAATCAGCAGCAACTGCAACACTGGTGGCGTTGTCTGCGGGGGTGAAAGTGGCTGTCGGCGCTGTGGTATCAACGGCAGCAGCGGTGGTGAAATTCCAAGCTGTTGCGCCTGTAGTGCCGGCATAATTGTTACCAGCTAAGTCTTTAATCGCACCGGCGGCAATTTCAACGTAGTAACCAGTACCGGGCGCTAAATCTGCCGTGGGATTAACTGTGACTGTACTAGCGCTAACGGTGACATTGGCTGAGGTGACATCAATGGTTTCTACAACTGAGTTGTCGGAGACTTTCTTGATGACAATATTGCCAGTGCCTTTTTGTACGGCTTCACTTAAGGTGACAACTAAATCAGCAGCAACTGCAACACTGGTGGCGTTGTCTGCGGGGGTGAAAGTGGCTGTGGGGGCTGTGGTATCAACGGCGGTAGCAGTGTTGAAATTCCAAGCTGTTGCGCCTGTAGTACCGGCATAATTGTTACCTGCTAAGTCTTTAATCGCACCGGCGGCAATTTCAACGTAGTAATCAGTACCAGGCGCTAAATCTGCCGTGGGATTAACTGTGACGGTACTACCAGTAACAGTGACATTTGCCGCTGTGACATTTATAGTTTCTACAACTGAGTTATCAGAGACTTTCTTGATGACAATATTGCCGATGCCTTTTTGTACGGCTTCACTCAAGTTGACAACTAAGTTAGCAGCAACTGCAACACTGGTGGCGTTGTCTGCGGGGGTGAAAGTGGCTGTGGGGGCTGTGGTATCAACGGCAGCCGCAGTGGTGAAATTCCAAGCTGTTGCGCCTGTAGTACCGGCATAATTGTTACCTGCTAAGTCTTTAATCGCACCGGCGGCAATTTCAACGTAGTAATCAGTACCAGGCGCTAAATCTGCCGTGGGATTAACTGTGACGGTACTACCAGTAACAGTGACATTTGCCGCTGTGACATTTATAGTTTCTACAACTGAGTTATCAGAGACTTTCTTGATGACAATATTGCCGATGCCTTTTTGTACGGCTTCACTCAAGGTGACGACTAAATCACCAGCAACTGCAACACTGGTGGCGTTGTCTGCGGGGGTGAAAGTGGCTGTCGGCGCTGTGGTATCAACGGCAGCAGCGGTGGTGAAATTCCAAGCTGTTGCGCCTGTAGTGCCGGCATAATTGTTACCAGCTAAGTCTTTAATCGCACCGGCGGCAATTTCCACGTAGTAATCAGTACCAGGCGCTAAATCTGCCAGTGGATTAATGGTGACGGTACTGCCGCTAACGGTGACATTTGTTGATGTGACATCAATGGTTTCTACAACTGAGTTATCGGAGACTTTCTTGATGACAATATTGCCGATGCCTTTTTGTACGGCTTCACTCAATGTGACGACTAAATCAGCAGC
>NZ_JAUBOQ010000010.1:124758-152574 GCF_036700325.1 Microcoleus sp. Z1_B2 | reverse complement strand
GAGGCTATGAATGCCCATTCTTGTGACTACTTTCCTATGCCTGACCTCATTCCCGAATTTCAGACCTGAATCCTTACGCCAGGGGAAATGATTTCAAAGACAACTTGCGGCGCAATATTATCTTCAAGCCACTGTTGGTAGGAACCTCTGTAACCTTTCGGTCTGCCAAACACTACCATAGTATCAGGTGCTTGGCAAGTTTTGTTATCTCCTTCGACAGGATACCACAGCAAATCACCTGCTACAAAGACATTTTCGTGGTCTTTGAATAAGGCATCTATTCCGCCTTGAATTTTTACTATTAATTGGAACTGTTTGGTGTTGTCAGACATGGGTTTTCCGTCGCTGTCTGGGTAGATGATTTCTGGCAAAGTTTGAGAGGGAATTGTTGTTGTCATGGGGATGACTCCATTGCTAGTAGCATCAATTTCTATTTTAGATCGATTTTATAGGACTTACCCAGGGGGCCCAGAAACCGGGTTTTTCACGAAAAGACTTCGTTGCAATCGGCAGATTAGGTAAAAAACCCGGTTTCTTTGTCGGAGTGCGTAAGTCCTGTTTTACTTATTCGGGTTTTGTTGACACCCATGGTTCTAATACAGCGGCTTCCAGGTTTATAAAGTACACCCCAGAAACCGGGTTTCTTCTGGATTTCTCGCCAGAAACCGGTTTTATTCAAGAAACCCGGTTTCTCTGTACTTCACTTACCTGGAAAGTGCTGTAAATTGCGTTCTTCTATGAGAAGTTCTAGCAAAACTCGTCTGTCGCCCTTTGTTTTCTTAGGAACGCGAATTAAATAACTTACAATTTTAATTGTTATTGTGGGATGGGCGTCCCGCCCGTCCAAAAAGGATGGGCGTCCCGCCCATCCCAATTTCAAGAGTGGAAGTTATTTAATTCTCATTCCTTATAGCGGACAAACGATCGCTATTTTTGATCGACAATTACCCCCTCGGAGTTATCTCCTAGCAGCTTTTCTTGAAGAAGCTCGGTCTACGAAAGGACAAATATACCTAGAAATTATTGATAAAATTGAATGTAGCAAAATATGAGGGATGTAAAAGTAACTGAAGTGACTGGCAATTGTATAGATGCTGAACTTTATACCGACCGTATTGTAATTACAGAACTATGGCCCACAGGTGAAGAAGATGCAGAACCAGAAAGCACGGAGATCCTTTTGACAGAAGCAAAAAGGCTACTGCGGGAGTGGTAAGCAATTTTGAATCTGTGGTGTGAACAGCAGGCACAATAAATCATTAATCAGCAGATTAAGTGGTTCTCAGGCTCTGCCGGGGAACCGATATCACTCTTGAAGAGCCTCGCAAGTCATAGACTCGCGGGAGGCAGAGCCTCCAAATCTGCGTCCCCCGGCAGAGCCGGGGAACAAAAAAAATATAAAAAATCTACTTTAAGATTTGTTACAATACACAAAACTTCATACTTTCCCCAACACTGGATGACCTTTTTCAACGCCTCCGAACCCCTAATCCGCTGCAAACAGGAACATCTCGACGTACAAGACATCGAAGGCCTGTTGCAACTCCGCTGGCAAATTGGAAATATTACTCTTTTCTCAGGATTTTATACCCGCATCGACCAAACTTTTCTGCTTTGGGGTTTGGTGACAGGGGGGATTTTTTTTACGGCTCAGTTTTTCCCCCTCAGTTGGAGCTTTCAGGCGATTTTGTGGTCAACTTTGACTCTAATTGGCACTGCGGTAATGGCCGTTTTGACTTTGTTTTGGGTAAGAGTCGAGCGTGTTAGCTGGATTCTTTACTCTTGGGCGATTTTGATGATAACTGGTTTGGTTCTGACGGATTGCAGTATTTTTGCCGGTTGGGGAGGTTTGTTACTGCACCTTTGCGATTTGTGGTTGGGATTGAGCGCGATCGGCTATTTGTTGACGGGACTCGGTTTGCGATCGCGCACTTTTCTCCTGATTGGACTAACTCATTTATTTAGCATCCCTCTATTAACTTTTGTTGCACCTTGGCAATATCTAACCACAGGCATAATTATGGCCGGCTGTTTGTTGTTATTGTCCGAATTGCAGTGGGATATGCGATCGCCGATCGACAATAGTTTGCTAAGCGCAGAACAGAAAGAATTTAATAGAATTCAACAGCAACTGCGACAGAGTGGCGCGATGGTATCCAAATAAATCACAAATGTAAAGAATTCTGAACGAGTGCTGACACTTTCCACAAATCGTACACAATAGTAAAGATACAGCATCAATAAAAAACAAAGTTTAACCAGAACAGGTGTTTTGCTGTTTTACCTGTGAATCGCCAACTTTAGGGGAACGGTGTCCGGGAGGCGACGGGCTAACAATGCTGTACTTGCGACGAAAAAAGTTAATTCCGGTTGAGAGTAGTTGTTAAAACAAAAAAAGTGGTGCAGGGTTTTTACCGTTTCCCCTGCTTCGCAGTCTCTGAGGAGAGGCTAAACCCTCTACTAGAACAGCCCGACGAGATTGACACAAGTTTTGACAGTTGCTCATGCCGATTTATGAGTTCAGTGTTTAAGAAAATTGAGGAAATGCTCGCTGACGAGCATTGCAGGACTTAGGATTAAATAAGTCCTGCTTTAGTTTGGGAAATTTAAGTTCTGTTTTACTCTGACGTGCGTTTTCGCAATATTTCCCTTACTTCCATTAAAATCTGGCCCAACATATTTTTGCCGCTGCCATCTTTACCGCAACCCCAATAGTAATCAACTGGGGAATTTTCGACTATTTCCTCATCCGCTGTAGCGAGTAAAATTTCTCTAATTTCGGCATGAGTTTCAAATTTTCGGAGTACGGCTTTTCGCATGATATCATCTTTTACTTTTTCCCAATCTTTACGGAGGGGACGAGAGCGATCGCGCCCCATTTTTGCGGCATCTTTCGGCGTTTTTGCTTGGCGAATTTGGTCGCAATGAGCCGTTTTGGGAAACTTTTGTGCTTGAAAATAATGCTCGGTAGTTGGCCAATATTCTCCGTCTAACTCGAATCCATGACTGGAAAAATTAGAAAAACAGCCGTATTCGCTGGCAGTGGTGTAGAAGTATATAGCCATAAAGTCTGCGATTTCAATTTCGTTAATAATCTTGGTTTATAGTCAGTTTTACCTCTGTGGATTATCCACTATCTTCAACCGCAAATCAATAGTTTCAAGATAGGAACCGATGTAAGACAGCAGGGCATAGATAAATACTATCACCCCTACCATTTCCAAAATTTCCTCAACAGAAGCCAACAAACCGTAGATCAAGTTTCGCTGGCCAACCGCATCTGCATAATAGCCACAAACCATTTCCATGCCAAGTGCTCCACCGACATATATACTGCCTGCCAGTAAAAATAAATCCCTTGTTTTTCGGGGTAGGTGCCGGAGAAACTTGAGATAAGCCAGCGCAGTAACCGCAACAAAAATCGCCCCCGGAATTACCCAAATGAAGTAAAAAATGCCCCCTAAATCCAGTGCTTTTCGCAAGTCGTTAATAATTAATATTTCGTGCAAACTCAAGATTTCATCTAAAGAAAAAAATACAAAGATGAACGCCAGCGCTTTCCAGTGTCCAAAATACCGATCGCCCTCCTTCTTCTTAGCACTAGCAATAATACCTAGCAAAATCGCGCAAAACAGCAAAGTAAATGACGAGTACCACGAAGGATAATTTATTTCTCTGTCTAAGTTAAACAAACTAATCCAGCGTTCTTGATAGTTGAAACCGTACCGCAGAACTTGTACGATGCAACCAGCAACAGCAAAGAAGAGCACCCAAATGCTGAGAGAGAAAGCAACTCTCTTCGGCGAAACAGAAATAATGAATTTCATCAAATTTTTGATAAACTAGAACAAGCAAAATCAAACTATAAAGTAAAAAGTAAAAAATGGCAATAGCGGCGCAATCCGTCCCCTCGGATTTTTATCTACAAAAAATTACCAATCACTGACAATGCACGTTCAAATTGAAACTTTCACTGTCCGCAAGCGGTTTGCCCTTACCATCAGCCGCGGTACAACAACCCAAAGTACGAATTTATGGGTAAAATTAGCACACGAAGGCATCGAAGGTTGGGGAGAAGCATCGCCTTTTTCCACAGGTTCTCGGCCCCAAACTACCGAAATTCTGCTAGCTGCATTGCAGGAAGTTGCACCGCTGCTAGAAAAGTTTACTCCGTTCGATCGCCAAAAAATCGAACAAGTATTAACAGAGGTCAACTTACCCTCAGCCGCCCGCGCCGGCATCGACATGGCAATGCACGACTGGCTGGGCAAAAAAGCAGGCTTGCCCCTGTGGAAAATGTGGGGATTAGATCGATCGGGCATCGTCCCCACCTCCGTCACAATCGGCATTAATTCGCCGAGGAGTGCAAGAGAAAGAGTGCGCGATTGGTTTGGTAAAGATGCGACAGATCCAGCAAGCATCAAATACCGCGCCGTTAAGGTTAAATTAGGAAATCCCGCAGGAATCGAAGCCGACAAAGCTATGTTAATAGCAGTGCTAGAGGAAGCACCACCTAACCTTAAAATCAGTGTAGATGCTAACGGCGGTTGGAGTTTAAAAGATGCAGCCGAGATGTGTCACTGGCTGGAAAGATACAAGATAAATTATGTTGAACAGCCGCTTTCACCCCTCGCAGATATGGATGAGTTCTCAGAACTGTACCGTCAATCGCCCCTGCCAATTTTTGCTGATGAAAGTTGCTTTAATAGTTCCGATATACCCAAGTTAGCGCACTGCGTCCACGGCATCAATATCAAAATGATGAAGTCAGGGGGATTGACGGAAGCTATGCGGATGATTCACACAGCAAAAGCCTGCAATTTGCAAGTAATGTTCGGCTGCTATTCAGATAGCGCGATCGCAAATACAGCAGCAGCACAACTTTCACCGCTAGCTGACTATTTGGATTTGGACAGTCACTTAAATTTATTAGACGATCCTTTCACCGGTGCGATCGTCGAAAATGGGTGTTTGTTGCCAAACGGGCGATCGGGATTGGGAGTGCAGCGAATGAAGATTGTAGAATAGAAGTATCGCTCAAGATAAATCTGGAGATAGTATGATACCAGTAGAATCAATAGGACAGGGAATTGATAGAGAAGCCAAACTTTTTTTTGAAGAACATAAACCACCGACTGATTTAATTTTTGATGATGGTGCAGAAATGGAAAGCAACCGCCACCGTATAGCAATGACCGTTTTAATCCGTTCCGTAGAACAAGGTTTAGCTAACCGGAACGATTTTTTTGTCGGTGGCAATATGTTTATTTATTACAGCGCTAAACAGATTCGGAATCAGGATTTCCGAGGCCCGGATTTTTTTGCTGTGTTGGGTGTAGACAGCAATACTTCTCGACAAGGCTGGGTAGTTTGGGAAGAAAACGGACGTTACCCGGATGTCATTGTGGAACTGCTGTCGCCGTCAACGGCAAATCAGGATACAGGGAAAAAAAAGGATATTTACGAGCAGGTTTTTAGAACTCCTGATTACTTTGTTTTCGATCCTTTCGAGCCCAATTCTTTGCAAGGATGGCGTTTAGATTCCAACCTGCGCTATCAGCAGTTAGTACCCAACGAACAGGGTTGGCTGTGGTGCGAAACGTTAGGTTTTTGGTTGGGCACATGGGAAGGAATTGTCGATCGAGAAACTGCGACTTGGGTGCGTTTTTTCGATGAATCTGGCAATTTAGTTTTGTTGCCGGAGGAAGCCGCTCAACAACAAGCCGAAGCCGCTCAACAACAAGCGGAACAGGAACGCCAGCGAGCCTCGCGACTAGAGGCCAGATTGCGAGAATTGGGAGAAGATCCGAATGATCTTACCATGAACCCAAATCACAGCTAACACCCAATCGATTTTAGATTTTAGATTTTAGATTTTAGATTGAAGCTAAAATCTAAAATCGCCCGTCTCAAAAGTGAACCAATGACTAAAAATTATTCGATCAAAAATGGTAAAGTTGCAATCCTGCTGCACGAGGGAATTCTCGGCCATTCCGGCAAAACAGGTTTAGCATTTTTGCGCTACAGCGAAGCACAAACTGTAGCAGTAATAGACAGCCAATGTGCCGGACAATCTTTACCTGAATTAACTGGCATTCCTCAACAAGTACCGATAGTTGCTTCCGTTGCAGAAGCACTGCAATTTGCGCCGAATATTCTGCTAATTGGTATCGCTCCTTCCGGCGGTGTTTTGCCGGCAGAATGGCTGCCAGAAATTAATCAAGCGGTAGCAGCGGGTTTGTCCGTTGTCAACGGTTTGCACGCGAAACTTGCACCTTTGGTAACAGTTCCATTAACCGAAAATCAATGGATTTGGGACGTGCGTCAGGAACCGAAATCTGTCGGTGCGATCGCCTCTGCTGCTGCGGCTAAATTAAGTTGTCGCCGCGTATTAACTGTCGGCACAGATATGAGCGTTGGCAAAATGTCAACCAGTCTGGAACTCAATCGCACTTGCTTGCAGCGGGGTTTGCGTTCCAAATTTTTGGCAACCGGACAAACTGGTTTAATGATCGGAAATGAAGGCCTTCCTTTGGATGCAGTGCGAGTTGATTTCGCCGCTGGTGCTGTCGAACAAATGGCGATAAAATTGGGTTCTGAATGCGATATTCTGCACGTAGAAGGGCAAGGTTCGCTATTGCATCCCGGTTCGACGGCGACTCTGCCGCTGCTGCGGGGTTCGCAGCCAACTCACTTAATTTTAGCGCACAGAGCCGGACAAACTAGCATTCGCAATCACCCGCACGTATCGATTCCCAGGTTATCAAAAGTGGTGGAATTGTACGAAATGGTAGCTGCGGCTGCGGGTGCTTTTGCAGGGGGAAAAGTGAGCGCGATCGCCCTCAACACTCATCACTTAAATGAGGCAGATGCGCTGTTAGCAATAGCTGAAGTTCAAGCAGAAACGGGATTGCCTTGTACCGATCCGGTAAGGTTTGGCGCGGAGGTTTTGTGGGAGGCGATCGACAATTAGTATGCTACAATAAATTTCAATTGAAGATGCAAAGCCATGACACAATCAATTCAAGCAAAAACACTGACTCTGCACGATGTCAAAACAAAATTTAACTTCCAACTTTGTGAAGACGAGCAATTTTTCCGGGAGTGGATGGACGATTTACCAGAAATTACAGATGAAGAAAAGCGATATCTTGACAAAGTAAAGGCTGGCTATACTAATAGTGCCGACCACTCCATGATAGAAGATACCGTAAAAATGGTGGTACTGGCTCCCTTGCTATTTTTAGCAGATTTATACCTGAATCCCTTTCATATAGAGGCAGAAAAATCGGTGGAACTTGTCACCGTGGATGAAGGTATACTTGTCAGGGGAAGTATTGATGTTCTGCTTTTAATTGAATCTTTTTGGGTAGTTGCGATCGAAGCGAAGCGAGCACAATATTCCGTTGAAGCTGGACTTCCTCAGTTACTATTTTATATGCTGAATGACCCCAGTCCAGAACAAGTAACATTTGGGCTTCTGACAAATGGCAGCAGCTTTCGATTTATCAAAGTGACCAAACAAGGCACACCGCAGTATGCCGTGTCTAAACTTTTCGATATTGGGAGTC
Source organism: Microcoleus sp. Z1_B2 (assembly GCF_036700325.1). Lineage (NCBI taxonomy): Bacteria > Bacillati > Cyanobacteriota > Cyanophyceae > Oscillatoriales > Microcoleaceae > Microcoleus > Microcoleus sp. Z1_B2. The sequence continues at coordinate 145,003 of NZ_JAUBOQ010000010.1, read as the reverse complement.
CAGGAAACGAACTTTACGAAGTCTTTCGCATTTTGAAGCGGCTAGCTGGTATAATTTCCAGTAACACCTCTTATACTTAAATACATAATAAGGCTGTTGAGAACTCAAACTAAACGAGACAGCCAACAAAAATCACAATGAATGAAAATTCTTTGGAGTTGCAGTCAGGATTCGTCCTCCGCCCGGCCTCAGAGCAAGATATGAGGTCAATTAGAATCTTAGTTTGGGGCGCCAAACTCGATCCAACTCAGTTGCGCTGGGAGCAATTCTGGGTCATCGAATGCGAGGGAAAATTGGCAGCTTGCGGACAGTTGCGGAACTTTGCGGGCGCGCAAGAATTGGGCAGTTTGGTGGTGGCGAAAGATTGGCGCGATCGAGGTTTGGGAAGCTACCTCACAAAATATTTAATTCAACAAGCTACAGAACCGCTATATTTAGAATGTTTGGGAAAGCGACTCGCATCATTTTATACTCGCTTTGGCTTCACAGAAGTTTCCGTACAAGATTTGCCGCAGTCGCTTAAATTCAAGTTCGGTTTGTCTCAATTAGCTAAAACTTTATTCAAAATTCCTGTAAGAATTATGCAGTATCAAGCAGGTTGTCTGTAATTATGACTTTTATGAATTTAAGATTCTGAATTTATGAATGGATTTTAAGTTCGACCTGTTCAATAATTGGATAACAGGGTGCGATCGACCTGCATCGATCAAAAACTCCTACCGCCTCCTGATATCTGCGTCAGTCTCGATCGCCTATTGTCTATGCCTAAATAGGTAGGTACACCTCAATATCGCATGGGGAGGGTGGGTGAGTTGCCAAGTTTACTTGCTTATATCATTGATCCGCTTACGGGCCCCTAATGGCGCACTGGCTGTCAGAAACCGGGTTTTTAGAGGTTTGGTGCGTCAGTTACGGACTAGATATTTATGGATATTCCTGATTGGGCGATCGAGAAGGCGTAAGTTCATAATTCACTGTTTGCGGTAGTCCAGTTAGCTAAATTGGCACAGCTACCAGCCTGATATTTAGGCAGAAACCCTTGCAAAATCGTTGTTTGCAGGTTAACCAGTGTCATGTGCCAGTACCAGACTCGGAAAGTGGACTGGCGATCGCACCAAAGATATTGGACTCCTGGCAAATTAGTAAGTGTAAAGCAAGTGAGTCACAACCCAATCAAAAAACTCAACCCCAAAATTCAAGCCAAAAATAAAACATTTTCACAGCAGCAGTAATGCGGAATCAGACAATCTCTAATGTAGCTAACCACATCTACCCTTAAGGTAAATCCCACCAACTGCTCAACCACTAAATCCTTAATTCAATACCTCGGAATTACTGGATTTAGACTCCCCGCAACCGCTTCTCAAATCCCCTCAACATTTCAAAAATTATTTGCCTTTTATCCTGATAAAAGCACGGAAGGCAAGAACAATGAAATATCAAGGCAATCAATCAATCTTAACCGAGGAAATGCAGCCTCTCAAATAGCATAAACCGACAATTACACATCCCCATATATTTTAACACAACAGGAGTAAATATCATGTTCAACGTAGTAAAAGCTTTCGGCTCGATTTTCTCTACCCAAGGATACAGCACAGCTAACAATATGCTCATCAAAAATTACATCAACACCAATTTTAACTACTTCAACGAAGAAGCAGTAGTTGATGAATCTATTTACCCGAATCAAACAGGTCGCGTCCGCTTTCAAGGTAGCTGGTGGCCCGCACGGTGCGATCGCCAAATCACCCTCACACCGGGAGACACCGTTTATGTCATCGGCGTTGACAACATCACTCTGTTAGTTTCCCTCGCTCCCGCAGACTAAATCAGAGCATGAACAACCTGGTAATCAATTTTAACCAGGAAATGCTAGTTTTCAAAGAACACAAAATCGGCGATTAAACTTCGATATATTTTAACACAAAAGGAGTCAACAAAATGTTTAACGTAGTAAAAGCTTTCGGTTCTATTTTTTCTCTTCACACCTACAGCACAGAAAACAATCTCTTAATGGATAACTACATCAACACCAATTTTAACTATTTCAACGAAGAAGCTGTCGTCGATGAATCGATTTACCCGAATCAAACTGGTCGCGTCCGCTTCCAAGGTAGCTGGTGGCCCGCACGGTGCGATCGCCAAATCACCCTCACACCCGGAGACACCGTTTATGTCATCGGCGTTGACAACATCACTCTGTTAGTTTCCCTGGCTCCTGCAGACTAAACTAGAACTCGATCCAAACTGCCTAACTTTTCACACCCAAATCTGATTTCGGCAGGGTTTATGCAAATAAACCCTGCCTTTTGTATGCTTAAATAAGTTGAGACACTCGCTAACCATATTTAAACCAGTGAACTTTCAATCAGTCATTGCCACCTTAAACAAATTCTGGAGCGATCGAGGATGCCTGATCGCCCAATCCTACGACACAGAAAAAGGTGCAGGAACCATGAATCCCCACACCTTTCTCAGAGCAATTGGCCCCGAACCTTGGTCAGTCGCCTACATCGAACCCTGTCGCCGCCCCACCGACGGACGCTACGGCGAAAATCCCAACCGCTTCCAACATTACTATCAATATCAAGTTTTAATTAAGCCCTCTCCTCCCAACATCCAAGACATCTATTTAGACTCCCTCAGAGCATTAGGAATTAGCCCAGAAGACCACGACATTCGTTTCGTAGAAGACAACTGGGAATCGCCCACCCTCGGAGCTTGGGGCGTGGGCTGGGAAGTCTGGCTCGACGGCATGGAAATCACCCAATTTACCTATTTTCAACAGTGCGGTAGCATTGACTGTCGCCCCGTATCCATTGAAATTACCTACGGACTAGAACGCCTCGCAATGTATCTCCAAGAAGTCGATGCCATGACGAAAATTCAGTGGAAAGATGGCATCACTTACGGCGACGTTCACCTGCAAGGAGAAATTGAACAGTGTACTTATAACTTTGAAGCTTCTAATCCCGAATTGCTGTTTACTCTATTTGGATTGTACGAGCAAGAAGCAGAACAATTGACAAAAAAAGGATTGGTTTTGCCGAGTCTTGATTATGTGTTAAAATGTTCTCACACTTTTAATTTGCTCGACGCTAGAGGTGTGATTTCGGTAACGGAAAGAACCCGCTACATCACCAAAATTCGCAATTTGGCGCGGCGAGTTGCTCAGCTTTATTTGGAACAGCGCGAAAAGCTGGGTTTTCCATTGGAAAAAGCTGTAAAAGTTTGAGCAGGAAGCATGGCACGACACGGATTCGGACACGGATACACGGATTAATTTAGCTGTTAGATCCCCGACTTGTTAAAGAAGTCGGGATCTGGGTATCCGGTTTTTTATATTTTTAATTAATTCAATGCGTAATTCTTCAGAAAATAATACAGAAACAAATCCTCAACTGCGAATTGACAGTGTTAGTTTAAAAACACCGATCGCCTCAAGTCATTTGTTGGAAAATATATCCTTTCAGGTACACAAGGGAGCTCGCGTGGCAATTGTTGGCCCTTCAGGTGCGGGGAAAACAACGCTGTTGCGACTGCTAAATCGACTCAGCACTCCCACCAGTGGCTCGATTTATCTGGAAAATACAGAATATCGCCAAATACCTGCGATCGAACTCCGCAAACAAATCACCCTCATCCTACAAGAATCCAAGCTTTTGGGAATGTCGGTGCGAGAAGCATTGGCTTATCCTTTAAAGCTGCGGGGCGTGACTTCATCAAACATTGCTGAGAGAATTAGCGGGGCGATCGAACAACTGCACATACCCCAAGAATGGCTAAATCGCACCGAATTCCAGCTTTCTACAGGCCAAAAACAGCTCGTGGCGATCGCCCGCGGCATCATCCTACAACCAAAAGTCTTGCTTTTAGATGAGCCAACATCCGCCCTCGACGCAGGAAAAGCTGCCCACCTTTTGCAAGTATTGACACAGCTAACAAACGGCAAAACCACTATTGTAATGGTAAACCATCAATTAGAATTAGCTGAGCAATTTAGCACGCGAATTCTGCATTTACAGCGCGGAAAGCTCATCGAAGATTTGCCCTCTCATCAAATTAATTGGGTGCAACTGCGGCAAAATTTAATTCAAGCTGAAGCTGAAGCCCAACAAGAATGGTGAACTCTGGTTGCGTAATTAATTTGGATGTTTTAACCGCAGAGGGCGCAGAGGGCGCAGAGAAAGAGAAGAGAGAAGTTTACAAATTGTTGAGGGTTGCTAGAGAGACAGTCAGATATTAGCTTTGGGAATTTTGTTTAAGGTTGGCTTTTGTGATTTGACGGTAAATTGTTACTGGGAAATTAAACCCATTTTTTGATAAATTGGCCGAACTAAGTTTTTTAAAGCTGGCAACTGTTTGGTAAAAATTATGGAGCCTACAACACAAATTATTCCTCCAATGATGACTGTATTGGGAGCGCCGATATAATTGGCCAATCCGCCGGCAACTAAATTCCCAAAGGGTGTCACTCCAAAAAATGCCATCGTGTATATGCTCATCACTCTTCCGCGTTTGTCGTCTTCTACAATTGTTTGCAAAAATGTGTTTCCTCCTGCAAATTGGATAATGAAACCAAACCCCACAAACAACATCATGATTAATGAGAGCCATAAGATGCGGGACAAGCCAAAACCTATCAGCCCAAATCCCATAATTGCCGGTGAAATCGCAATCAATTTGCCGAGGCCAACTATACTTTTGCGGGAAATCAAATAAATCGCGCCCGCGAAGGCGCCAACTCCCGAAGATGCCATCAAAAAGCCGAGGGTTTGTGCGTCGCCTTGCAGAATTTTGGTGGCAAAAATTGGGACTAATACTGTGTGGGACATTCCGGCAAAACTGACTAATGCTAATAGCAGTAAAATTGCTCTAATCGGGGGGAACCCGAAGGCATAAACGAATCCTTCTTTTAATCTTTGTAAGGGTTTGGTATTAGTTGCGGCAATTTTTCTGGGCTTGATTTGCATCGCTAATAAGCCTGCAATTACAGCGATGTAGCTGAGTCCGTCAATGAGAAAGCAATAACTTGCCCCGACTGTAGCTATCAGCAAACCTGCAATTGCTGGGCCGATTAATCTGGCTCCGTTGAACATGGAAGCGTTGAGGGCGATCGCATTTGCTAAATCTTCTTTCTTTTCTACAAGTTCCGGTACAAAAGCTTGCCGTGCCGGCGCGTCAAAGGCGTTAATTGCGCCTTGAAAGAAACTCAGTACCAGGATCTGCCAAATGTTAACGACTCCTGTTAGCGCTAAAAATGCTAGCGCTAAGGATTGAACCATTGCTAATATTTGAGTGGCAATTAGGACTCGGTGGCGGTTCCAGCGATCGATTAAAACTCCTGCAAAAGGCAGTAAAATTAATGTGGGGATTTGACTTGTAAATCCGACCACGCCGAGCATCCAAGGTGAATCGCTCAAATTGTAGACAAGCCAAATAGTAGCGACTTGCGTCATCCAACTGCCAATCAGTGAGAGGCCTTGTCCTGCAAAAAACAGGCGATAATTTCTCGATCTCAGCGCTGGAGGCAGTTTTATTGTTTTGATTTTTGCTAGTAGATTCATGCTGCAAGTACGGCCTTAGCAATCCTATTTGATTGGTAAACATTTTTTAGGGGTAGCGCCCCTAAGCCTACCCCTAATTAGCGAAGGGCAACTATCGGGGGACTGCCCCTAGACTCATTATTACGAATCATTGAGAATTGCGATATGAGCCGGAGGTTCTATTTTACAACTCCCGAAAACTGAGATGTTGCACCATTCTCAATAAGCTTTTGATGAACAGGCTTTCCGGCCTGTTCCACAAGAAAATTCACTCTTTGTGGAACAGGCCGAAAAGCCTATTAAGCGAGAATGGTGCAAGATGTGAGGAAAACCAAGATTTGAGTAGAGTTAAATTTTTCCACCCAGGAAAACGATCGCCACAGTTAAATTTTTATGTCGCGATCGCTTGACTAACGAGAAATTCCTTCCCTCAATTAATGCTCAACAGCCAAGTACCGAGGTAACGCAGCAAGGGAACATCCCCAGGGGTGCGGATGCGGACGTTGAAATGGTACATTCCGCCAGGGGATGGGTTTCTGACGTTGGAGAGTACAACCTCAACATTGTTGCCGGCGGCAATTGGTTCTGTGGGATAAATTTCTATGAATCGATTTTCTTTGTCCCAGATTACTTCTTGCAATTCTATTGTTTTGTTTCTGACGCGCACTTTAATGTCTTTTTGGTCAAATTCGCCTTTGTAGTAGTCTGGATAGGATATGTTGAGTTGGGCGATCGCCAAACTTACTTTGTTGGAAGGAATTCGCAGCCGATATCTATCGCCACTCATCCCGGCTGTACCGTAATCCAAGCGATAGTTTAATTGGTTGGCGCGTTCGGGGCCGCCGAAAATCGTGAATCCTGGCATGGACTGGGCTAAACTGATGGCGGGTAATCCAGCCACCAAGCAACCTGTAACTGCTAGTGCTGAAAATAATCGTCGCATAACAACTCCTCTAATTAAACTCTTGGTGAACCTTTAATATCGATCGCCCGAAATTTGCGATCGTGCCTACAATATATCGAATGTCTCAGCAATTTGATGAGGGCGAGCCGATTTTAGATTTTAGATTTTAGATTTTAGATTTACTCCCGTCTGCTTTGAGAATGAATCTGGGGGCTGGTTAGAACCCGACGCTTTTCTGTGCCTCCATCCTAAGTCTCCGAAACGCTGAATCTGGGAACCTCCGAACAAATTGCTCGATCGTCAATTATTTTTTGCGTATTTTTTGCGTAATACTGATAACTGACATTCTAACTACAGAATTAGGCGACATAAAATTGTATCATAATCTGTGGCTAACTTAACAATTTAGCGAATTTGAATGTATAAGATAAGTTAAAGATACGGGTCGAATTTGGGCGATCGGCTTTAGTATCAACGAGAGAAGTTTAGGGGAACGGCTGCTTCAATGTAAAGCAAGGCATCGGGCGATTAAAAATCGCACTTCAAGAAACCTGCAGAGGCAGGTTTTGTCTGTGTAGGCGCGGTTTCAACCGTCCTAGGAAGGCTTAAATAAGGAGAGTTCATGAAATTAGCGATCGCAAAAGAAATAGCAGCAGGGGAACGCCGGGTGGCTTTAGTACCCGACGCTGTAGCCCGATTAGTCAAACAGGGGGTCGAAGTTTGGGTTGAGGCGGGTGCCGGCGCACAATCCTTTTTCTCGGATCGTGCTTACGAAGAAGCGGGAGCTCAGGTTGTCGCCGATACCGCTAGGCTGTGGGGCGAAGCCGATATCGTCGTCAAAATCGGGGCCCTGCAAGAATCAGAAGTTCATCAACTCCGCGAAGGAGGCGTTTTCATCGGATTTTTGAATCCTCTGGGAGATCCGGCTTTAGTGCAGCGTTTAGCCGATCGCAAAGTAACGGCATTCAGCATGGAAATGATCCCGCGCACCAGCCGCGCTCAAAGCATGGATGCGCTGTCATCTCAGGGTAACGTCGCCGGTTACAAAGCGGTACTGATCGCAGCCGCCGCTTTGCCGAAATATTTCCCAATGCTGACAACGGCGGCGGGTACAATTCGCCCCGCGAAAGTATTGGTAATGGGTGTGGGCGTTGCTGGCTTGCAGGCGATCGCCACGGCGCGCCGTTTGGGTGCGGTAGTCGAAGCCTTCGACATCCGCCCGGAAACAAAAGAACAAGTGCAAAGTTTGGGCGCTAAATTCCTTGATGTCGAACTCAAGGAAGAAACCGTCGCCGCCGGAGGTTACGCTAAAGAATTATCAGAAGCGGCTAAAGAATACACCCGCCAAGTGCTCACCCAACACGTCAGCGCTTCCGATGCAGTGATTACAACCGCTCAAGTTCCCGGCAGAAAAGCACCTATTTTAGTTACTAGAGAAATGGTTTCTCAAATGAAGCCCGGATCGGTAATTGTTGACCTCGCGGGCGAACAAGGCGGCAATTGCGAATGCACGGAAGCGGGAAAAGATGTTGAATGGAACGGCGTTAATGTCATCGGCCCGATTAATGTGCCTTCGTCGATGCCTGTCCACGCTAGCGAAACTTACTCGAAGAATATCTCCTCTTTACTTCAGTTGATGCTGAAAGATAAGGAACTCAATTTGAATTTTGAAGACGATATCATTGCTGGTGCTTGTGTTGCCCGCGACGGTGAAATTAGCAACCAGCGAGTGCGGGATGCTTTGGCAGCTCAGGCATCAGCCGTTAGTTAGATTCGGTCGTTATGAGGCAAAGTCCGGCAGTCCGATAGTCCGGCAGTCCGATAGTCCGATAGTCCGGCAAGGGTTGAAACCCCTGCCTCAAAGCTCAAGTCCTCGCTATGAGGACTGAAGAACTGATTAAATATCTCCAAAAAAGGCTTTTTTGAACAGGCAAGATGCCTGTTCCACAAGAATTATTGGAGATGTTTATTAGTCCTCTTAAGAGGACTTTTGCTATGAGTCAGGGAATTCATTCCCTGGCGGACTGGCGGACACAACCGGGAACGAGTTATAACCAATTACCAATTACCAGTTCACACTTGTTATGGCAGAAGGATTGATTGCAGGTTTAGTGGTGTTTACTCTAGCATCGTTTGTGGGATTTGAAGTAATTAATAAAGTCCCGCCGACGCTGCACACACCTTTGATGTCGGGATCGAATGCGATTTCGGGAATTGCCGTTTTAGGCGCAATTCTGATTTCTGGCCAAGGTAATGTGACTGTTACTTCGATTTTGGGGACGATCGCGATCGCCCTGGCCACAATTAACGTTGTCGCCGGTTTCTTAGTAACCGATCGAATGCTGCAAATGTTCAAGAAAAAAGAGGTTAAAGCGTGAGCGATTTTCTGCCCAGTGGCATTCAACTAGGTTATTTAGTTGCCGCATCTTTGTTTATTATCGGTTTGAAACAGTTGGGTTCCCCTGCAACCGCGCGTCAAGGGAATGTGTTAGCTGCGATCGGGATGTTAATTGCGATCGTCGGTACTTTGCTGGAAAAGCAAGTCATCAGCTACGAATTGATTGCTGTCGGCATCATCATCGGTTCCATTTTGGGAACAATTATGGCGAAAACTGTCGCGATGACGGATATGCCGCAGATGGTGGGTTTGCTTAACGGTTTTGGGGGCGCGGCTTCTGCACTCGTTGCTGTGGGCGAATTCTGGCGCTATCTCAGCATCCCGGAATCCCCGACGCCTGATGCGACAATCACGATCCTTTTGGGTGTGTTGATTGGCGGAATTACTTTCACTGGTAGCCTTGTGGCGTTTGCGAAACTGCAAGAATTGCTGCCGGGTGCGCCGATGACGTTTCCGCTGCAACAGCCGTTTAATGCCATGCTGGCGATCGCACTTTTAGTCGGCAGCGGTTATATGCTGACGAATCCCGAAAATGTGCCGGTATTCCTGGGTTTGGTGGCGATTTCCAATATTCTGGGAATCATGTTTGTGCTACCCATTGGGGGTGGCGATATGCCGGTGGTGGTGTCGCTGCTTAACTCTTATTCGGGGATTGCTGCGAGTGTGGCTGGGTTCATTTTGATGAACAATATGCTGATTATCGCTGGTGCATTGGTGGGCGCGTCGGGGATTATTTTGACGCAAATCATGTGCAAGGGGATGAATCGATCGCTTTCTAGTGTGCTGTTTAGCGCCTTTGGTAGCGGTGGTGCTAGTGCTGGGGCTGCTGCTGGGGCTGCTGGTGTTACTGACAAAACTGTTCGCAGCATCAATCTCGAAGAAAGTGCGATGATGTTGGGTTATGCGCGATCGGTTGTAATTATTCCGGGTTACGGGATGGCTGTAGCGCAAGCACAGCACGCCGTGCGCGAGTTAGCCGACGGTTTGGAAAAAATGGGTGTTGACGTGAAATACGCGATTCACCCGGTGGCTGGGCGGATGCCGGGGCACATGAATGTGCTCTTAGCGGAAGCAAACGTGCCTTATCCGCAGTTGTACGATATGGACGATATCAATCCGCAGTTTGAAGAAACGGATGTGGCGTTGGTGATTGGTGCGAATGATGTGGTGAATCCGGCGGCGCGTCACGATACGGCGAGCCCGATTTACGGGATGCCGATTTTGGAGGTTGATAAGGCCAAGCATACGATCGTGATTAAGCGCGGGATGAGTGCTGGTTTTTCCGGTGTAGACAATGAGTTGTTTTACAAGGATAAGACGATGATGTTGTTTGGTAGCGCTAAGGATGTGGTTGCCAAATTGGTTTCTGAGGTGAAGCAATTGTAGGATTTTTTAACCGCAGATGAACGCGAATTAACGCGGATGATTAAACCCGGTTTCTTGTAGAAACCGGGTTTTTGTTTTGGGTTTGTATAGATGCTAATACTTCTCTTTCTTTCAGTCTCTTAGAGAGGGAATTCGTGTGACAAGAAGCAATTTTAATCGCCGAATTTTATAAAAAGATACTGCTATATTGTCCGCCCTGCGAATTATCTCAGTGGGATAAATTCAATCCTATCTTGATATTCATTTTCAAAAGATGCTCCCGCAATTTCAATTAACTCGTCAATCACTTGGCCCATATCTGCATTCAAGCGGATTGTGAGAATTCCTAAAACGTGGCGACCTTGGGCTGTATGATCTGACAAATGAACTGGCATTGAACGTCGGTTATTAGTAACGAGGATAAAGTTATTCTCCTCGCACCAACACAAGATTTCTGGATCTTTCGTTCCTTTAGGCGGAACACCTTCATCGCCAACCATTAAAACGACGATATCGGATTGATGATACAAAAGCTGCACCCGATATTCAGGGTCTATATTTTCGTCTAACAGGTATTTAACAGTCATTAATGAACTCTATCCCGTTGTGTAGATAGGTTTTTTTGTTCCTTAATTTGACGCATTTTTAAGACAAAAGGTGATGGATTGCGATCGTACTCAGCTTCAGCTTTTAGGCAATATTCTAACCAATCTCCTACATATTTACCTACAGTTTTTGTATTTTCCAGATAGTACAAAATCGTAGCATAAACTTGAGCCATAGTCACTGTCCGAAATTTTTGAGCTATGGCTTCTGGAGTTTGGCCGCGGTGGATGTATTCGTAGAGAATGTGTTCGATACCTACGCGGGTTCCTTTGATGCGGATATCTTCGGGTGTTAAAAATTCAAAGTAATCTTCTAATTGCATGATTGTTGTTCATTTTCACTGTGAGCTTTGAGCGTATACTGAGTGTAACACATTGGCTACTTCAGGCTGAGTGGGGTTAGTTGAAAGGGCGCTATGCAGCCGATTCTGGACTTCCGAAGAATCTGCTGTCTCAAAAAATAGTTCCAACGCTTCGATCAGATTCTGTCGCGCTGCTTCTATATTGTCACCTTGGCTGGCAATATCAAGTTCTGGGCAAAGGGATACATATCCGTCGCCTTCTCGTTCAATAATTGCTGTCAACTGTTGTGTTGACTTCATACTTTGAAGTGGCGGACTGCCAAGCTCAAACAATTATAGTTTTACTTGAGATTATATCATATCTTTCGCTGTTCGGTGGAGACGGGCGATCGCCCTATACAATGCTAGCTTGGTTTAAATAGTCACGGGCGATCGGTGCTAGTCAAATATACCTGCGATCGGAGATTTTTTAAATATAATGAAATCCTAAAGAATTAATAGAACTGCAAAAATTGTACTAACCTTAAAGCTAAAGTCAATTAAATTAAAAAATTTTCAACTATGTCAGATCAACCTTTTAATATCCGCCAACTAAATGGCCTAGATTATGACGAAGCAGAACCACTCCTGGAAGATTATCAGGAAACGCTAATCGAGCTATTTGTCAATGCTCCCGAAGGAGAAGAATACTGTAAAACTTATCCAGACGTGGGATTTTGGATCTCGCAGTTCATTTATTACGGTTTCGGCTATGAAGGTTTTACGCTGCCTCGCATGAAAGTGGAAGATGTGGCAACTGTAGTCGAAGAGTTGTTTCCCAGGAAAGTGAGTTTGCTTTCGCCGGAAGAAGGTGAAAATGCTATCCCGGAATTATTGGCGTTCTGGCAATTTTTGAAGCGAGAATTTAAACTGCGAAATGCCACTTCAATTATCAAATACCTGCGGGATATCGAGCCGGAATTTAAGGAGATTATGGAAGATTCCTCTAAATTTGGATTTGCCAAATCCTTTGTAACGCTGGGTCATCAAGCAGGGTTTGATATAAGTACGGGGGAAGGTCTAACACAATTTCAGGAGATATATAATGCTAGCATTGCTCCTCTAATTGCAGCTAAAAACTCCGATACATCGGGATTTTCCAGCCAACCGATAAGTGATAGTGCTGTCAATGAATCTAAAGCAAGTAAAGAAAAACAAAAAAAAGCAAAAAATACGGCGGCTGAATCGAGAAAACGCAACCGCACTAAGAAAAAATGAGGTTTAGCAAGTATCTATCCTCACTTCACTCTTCTTCTGATTCTTCTCAGCATCTTGTTAGCTTCTTCCCTCCCGCGAAACTTCCAAACTAATAAATAACACATCAAACAAAACCCGAAGATTCCTAACACGATCGCACTTTCTTCCGGTGAGTTGGTAGTTCGATAGAACTTCCCACTCTTCGGACTTGCTTGGATGTTGTTAGTTCGATCGACCGTTCGATCGCCCGCTTGCAAGTTAAAATTGTGTTGTTCAATCGCATTACTATTTTTAAATTTTCGATCTATTTCTTGAAATGACTTCGCCTGTTCGCAGCTTGTTAAGGATAATCCCATAAGGATAAAAATTAAGAAATAACAGCGACATTTCATGATTTTTACCTTTCGGTCAGCGAAAAAGAGAATAAATCCATATAGGGCTTACTGACTCCGACAAAGAAACCGGGTTTTTACCTAATCTGTCGGTAGCCACGAAGTATTTTCCTAAAAAACCCGGTTTCTGGGCCCCTATCTCCAGGACTATTCTATCTACTATAATAGCATTAAACTAATTCAGGAAACATTTCCAAACTAAACCAGGAAACTGATTCAATGCCGTCTATATCTTTTGATGCTTACCTCAAGTCGATTCAAAATAACCTGCAAAAAGGTAGCGAGCGCAGCCATTATCCAGCGCTGAAAGGTTTGCTGGATGACTCAGACAAGGGCATTGATGCTGTCATTGAAGAAACAGGCAACAAGGCAGGAATTCCCGACTTTACAGTAAGGCGGCGGGAACTACTGGTGGGTTATGTAGAAGCCAAAGACGTTGGGCTAGACCTGGATCAGATAGAAAAATCGGAGCAATTGCAGCGGTATATAGAAGCGTTTCCGAATCTAGTATTGACCAATTATTTAGAGTTTCGTTGGTATGTGAATGGGAAGCGCAGGCAGAAGGAAATTTTAGCAGATCGTAATGAGAATAAGCTGCAAGTAAGGGCTACAGAAAAGATTGCGGCTTTGCTGGATCAATTTCTCAACTATACAGGCGAGATTATCAGCAGTCCTGAAGACCTGGCGCGACAGATGGCGAGGTTGACGAAAGCAATCCGGTTAGCAACAACAACTGCACTGGAGGGAGAAAATAAAGACGGGGAATTGCATCAACTGAAGCAGGGCTTTAGTGAGGTGTTGTTGCCCGATTTGAATGATGCTGATTTTGCTGATATGTATGCTCAGACGATTTCTTATGGGTTATTTGCGGCAAGAGTTGGTCATGCTCAAAATCCAGGGGGTGAACCGTTTACTCGGCGCACGGCTGGCACGTATATTCCGGCAACAAACCCATTTTTGAAGCGATTGTTTAATACGATCGTCGAAACGGATGCAGTCAGTCAGATCGATTGGGCGATCGACGATTTGGTGCAATTGCTGTCTCAAGTTGATATGGGCAGCATTCTCGAAAACTTTGGGCAGCGCACTCGTCAAGAAGACCCGGTGGTGCATTTTTATGAAACGTTTTTGGCGGCATACAATGCGGCTTTGCGAAAGAGTCGAGGCGTTTATTATACACCGGAACCTGTGGTGTCGTTTATTGTGCGATCGGTTGATGCTATTCTCAAAGACCGCTTCGATTTGCCATTGGGATTAGCTGATAACGCCAAAGATCCAGTAACACAAAAGCCGAAAGTGCAAATTCTCGACCCTGCAACGGGTACGGGTACGTTTTTGTATGAAGTGGTAAAGCAAATTTACCGCAATCTAGAAGAAATTGGCATGGCGAATCAGTGGGATAGCTATGTGCGAGATAATTTGCTGAATCGGTTGTTTGGATTTGAGTTATTGATGGCTCCCTATGCCATTGCTCACCTGAAGCTAGGGCTAGAACTTCAAGAACTTGGTTACAAATTTAAGGGCAAACAACGATTAGGCATTTACCTCACCAATACGCTGGATGAGGCACTGAAAAAATCAGAGATTTTGTTTGGTCAGTTTGTGGCACAAGAAGCAAATGAAGCTTCGACGGTGAAGCGAGATACACCTGTGATGGTTGTATTAGGCAATCCGCCTTACTCTTACGAGTCGTCAAACACAGGAGCATGGATTAGTGGTCTTGTTCGCGACTACTATCAAGTTGATGGTCAGCCATTGGACGAGAAGAATTCAAAAGGATTGCAAGATGATTACGTAAAATTCATTCGTTTTTCTCAATGGCGTATTAATGAAACTGGATTTGGGGTTTTAGCACTCATCACCAATCATGGATATTTAGATAATCCGACTTTTCGAGGAATGCGTCAAAATCTGATCCAAACTTTTTCGGATATCTATATTTTGGATCTTCATGGAAATTCTAATAAAAAAGAAATATCTCCTAATGGAGAACCCGATCAAAATGTTTTTGACATTCAGCAAGGTGTAAGTATAGGAATTTTCATTAAACAGCCTGGAAAATCATCATCTGCTGAAACACATCATTCTGAACTTTGGGGAAGTAGGTCAGACAAATATGAAGCTCTTAGCAACTTAGATATTGATACGATTGCGTGGAATAATCTTAAGCCTCAATCGCCTTTTTACCTTTTTATTCCTCAAAACATCACCTTGCTTACAGAATATGAAAAGGGTTGTAAAATCACAGAAATTTTTAATATAAACAGTCCCGGAATCATGACAGCACGGGATTCATTAACCATTCACTTTAGTCAAGACGATGTATGGAAAACAGTTAATAAATTTTCAAGTATTTCCCCTAATGAAGCAATTCAATTTTATGAATTGCCAGAGAATACAAGAGACTGGAAAGTTGAATTAGCTCAAAAAGATTTAAGATTATCAGGTCTTTCAGAAACAAAAATTAAACCAATACTTTATCGTCCTTTTGACATTCGTTATACCTACTATACGAGTAATGGGAAAGGGTTTCATAGTTTGCCTCGTGGAAATGTGATGAACCATATGTTGACAGGTGAGAATTTAGGATTGATCACTGTGCGCCAAGTACCTGAAGGTATCTTCAATCATGTTCTTGCCACCAATTGTCTTGTTGATAATCGTATTACTTCTAGTAACAAAGGATACGGACAATTATTTCCTCTATACACCTATCCTGATACTGCCAATGAACAGGGTAGTTTATTTACTGAAAGGACTAAAAATTTATTTCCAGGTTTTTTAAGTTCAATCCAAGACAAGCTTGACTACATTCCCACACCAGAAGCAATCTTTTACTACATCTACGCCATCTTCCATAGCCCTACCTATCGCCAACGCTACGCCGAGTTTCTCAAAATCGACTTTCCTCGTGTGCCGTTGACCCGCAATGACCAGCTATTTAAAGACTTGGGTGCAAAAGGTCAGGCATTGGTAGACCTGCACCTGATGAAATCGAAAAAACTTAATAAGCTGATTACTAAAATGAGTGGCGATGGTGACAATGCCGTTACCGAAGTTATCTATAAACCCGCTGAACAGCGAGTTTATATCAACAAAACCCGCTATTTTGAAGGCATCGCCCCCGAAGTTTGGGAGTTTAAAATTGGGGGTTATCAGGTTTTAGATAAATGGCTCAAAGACCGTAAGAAAGCCAAACGCACCTTATCTTTTGATGATGTACTGCACTATCAAAAGGTGGTGGTTGCGCTCAAAGAAACCATGCAACTGATGGTAGAAATCGATCAACTGATTCCGGGTTTTCCCATAGAGTAAGATTCAGGACTTACTGACTCCGACAAAGAAACCGGGTTTTTACCTAATCTGTCGGTAGCAACGCGTCTTTTCGTAAAAAACCCGGTTTCTGGCCTGGTGTGCGATGATCGGAAATCAACCCATTTACACTTACAACACTCAACTCATCCAATCAGTCGTTGTCGAAATTCTTTAACTGCTGCGAGGGAATTCGGATATCGAACATATTCTGCCAACAATTCTATATCTAAATTAGGCAGGATTTCACTGCGACTGATTTGCTCATAACCGCAGGTTTGGACAAATTGAACTGGAATTTCTTCTCGCAGGTAGTAGAGGCTAAAATTTTCATTTTGCCAAAACCAAACTTCTTTAACATTTAACCGTCTGTAAACTTCCAATTTATTCAGGCCACCACTGGTAACAACAACCTCAATTGCTAAATCGGGAAATTCTTTGTCTGTACCAATGCAGTAAGCTTCATCAGGTTCCGTCCCGCCTCTTTTTTCCTCTTGCCGTAGGCTGGTAGAACCAAATGGAAAATAGTCTATATCTGCTTCTAAAAAGTAAATGAGTAAAAGGTCTCCAATGCGAGTTTTTCTGTTTTCATGGCGGCGGGAAGGTGACATAATTTCTAAGACTCCATCTAAATACGTGACTCGATATGCGGAAGTATCCCCACTTCTGGTGAGTAATGTTTCATATTGTTCCCAGTTGACGCGATCGGTAATATAGCGACATTCGGAATCTTGGCGTTGGAGTGCTTGTTGGTCAAGTAGAGCATTGAGATCGCTTGTCAACATACTATTACCTCCTTTAGGTTGTCTTGATTGTAATGAGAGTTAATGCGATCGTGATGAATACTATATAATAATTTAAATATTATCAGATATTGTGGACTCCGACAAAGAAACCGGGTTTCGACTTCGCTCAACCACCAGGAGTTTTTATCGAATCTCTGAACAGCAACAAAGTATTTTCGTAAAAAACCCGGTTTCTGGGCCGCCATGCGTAAGTCCTTATAATTAAATCCCCAATTGCTCCCAAGATTAGGTAAAATTATTGGCGTGTCTGAGGATAAACTATATGCGTTTGGTTAAATATATTGCGATCGCCATTATCAATGGTTTCGGTGTCGTCATCGGTATTATTTGGGTTGCAGTCCCCACAACAGTGGCTCAACCTTCCCTAAACTACCAACTCGCACTCTCTGGGCGACAGTCAGAGGGCGAAAATCCGCAATCCCTTTCCGAACTCTACAAATTGCGCGATCGCCTGAAAGTACAATTAGATAACCTTGCCAAAAATCCCGACAGCGCTTCGTTTCCTGCAGAACTTTGGAAATCAGCAATCCACCGTCAGCAATCTCAAACTCTGACGCAGCAACTCCAAAACGTTCAAAGTCAGATTCAAATAGAAGAAACAGCCAAATATAATTGGGACGAGGCTGCTAAATTTGCCGCCCAAGCAGTCTTAATTGGACGCACTTCTAATCCTTCTTCTGCTACTTGGGAACAGTCGCAACGCCTGTGGCAAATTGCTATCAATACGCTGCGACTCATTCCTCACGATTCTTTTTTGGCCGATCGGGCGATCGACAAAACCATCGAATATCAAGGAAACCTCAGTGTCGCAACCTATGAAATGCAAGTCGCACGTTCGGTAGAGAAAATTAGAGCCGAGGAAGAAGAGATAAGAGAGCGAGCCCGACAAGAGCAAGAGAAAAAAGAATTTGCTCGTCGAGAAATAGAGAGAAAAGAGCAAGAGAAAAAAGACCGGGCTAGAAAAGAGATTGAAAGGCAAGAGTTTGAAAAGCAAGAATTAGCCCGTAAAGAACTTGAAAGGCAAGAATTAGCCCGTAAAGAACTTGAAAGGCAAGAATTTGAAAGGCAAGAGTTAGCCAGAAAAGAACTGGAAAGGCAAGAATTTGAAAGGCAAGAGTTAGCCCGTAAAGAACTTGAAAGGCAAGAATTAGCCAGACAAGAATTAGCTAGACAAGAACTTGAAAGGCAAGAATTAGCCAGACAAGAATTAGCTAGACAAGAACTTGAAAGACAAGAACTTGAAAAGCAAGAGTTAGCTAGACAAGAACTTGAAAGGCAAGAATTAGCCAGACAAGAATTAGCCCGACAAGAACTGGAAAGACAAGAGTTAGAGAGAAATCAGCAAGCAACTCCTCAACCAACTCCTGAATCAACTGCAACACCAACCCCCACCCCAGTTACACCCGCCGCGTCCCCGTCGAACTTTTTCTTTGCGGGAGATACCAACAGAGATGGCCAAATTAACCAGCAAGACGAAGCTGGAAAAGAACAATGGTCTTTGTCCAGTGGTGCGCTAATTTCATTTAACGATCGCAATAACGATCGCGGCAAGATACCGACTTGGAAACAAACCAAAGTTATGGTTCCCCGCCGTGCAGCAATGCTTTCTCAAGTTAACTTAAACCTGTCTGAAAGCTTCAAAACCTCTCAGTTATTTATCACTGCTGATAGCATTGCTAGCCCTCACATCAGCGTTTTCCAGAAGACGGGGGACGGCTGGCAACCTGTAGATATATCCGGTGCTAAACCTCTAGTTTTCAGCACCAATATTGTTTTAGGTGTCGAAGCAAAACAATTTGCCGATCGCAATTGGAACGGCACTGTTAATCTCAAAGCAACTGCCCAAAACAACGGTCAAGAAATCGCCTCCACAACAATCCAAATGGGCGTTAGTCCTTGGATGATAGCGCCCAATACAGCACCAGTAACCGAAGTTCAGGTCAGCGACAGAGGCGCGGTAAACAGCGAATTTATCTCCCAACTCAAACAAGCAGTAGAACCCACGGGCGCTAAGGTAAAAATTATCCAGGGCGATCGCACTTGGATGCAAGATACCCAGAAAAACGGATTCGTTCAACTCCCCGAAGAATCGGAGATCCGCCAGTTTAATGTAGCCCTAAAAAGCAATAGCGAGCCAGAGAAAAACCCGCCTATTAAATCAACTCAAAACCGGGATTTGAAAGTAGTTAAAATTGGCAATCCTCGTTCTTTAGACCCTGTAAGTCAGTGGTCTGACGGATACGGCAATTTGCAGGTGACACCGCCGATTCCCGGACACCCAATGGGTCGAGTTTATTACGGGAATTCGGGAAATGCTAGTTTTAATCCAGAGGTACTTGATTTTATTCAAGCTCAGAGAATTCAAGGGCCGCCAGTGGATATTGATACTTCTTGGCTTTTGACTCGCCAAGTCGATGAAATTATCAATTTTATTCCCACTCAAACTCCCGGACAATATGTAATGGCGATCGCCAGTCCCGAAGCCGGAGTTAAGCTGTTGGAAGAATTGGAGGGAAGAGGTTACGGCGATGTGGCGATCAATCGTGGTTTGAGCACTCAAACAACTGTCAGCGCCGCCTTGAAAAACCGTGCTTTAATTCAACACAATCTCTATTTGCAAAATCAGAAACTTAATCCGATTATAGAGAAGTTGAAAAGAGAGTTTTTACTCGGAGACGACCAAATTGTTCAAGTTCCAGTGATGTTTGGCTACAGCGGTTATGCTTGGTGGCCGAATATGGTCAATTCGGTGCCAGTTAACGGCAAGTTGTTAGTTTCAAATCCGCGCGGGCCAATGATTGACGGTGTAGATTACACTCAGGAAAGATTGCGCCAACTGCTGCTTCCTGCTGGGGTCAGCGTTAGTTTTCTGGATGATAGGTATTATCAAGAATTGAAAGGAAACGTGCAGTCGGCGACGAATACTGTGAGGAAGCCAGAAGAGCGGCCTTTTTGGCAGTCTTTGCCTAATAATTACTAATTGGGAATCGGGAATGGGGAATCGGGAATCGGGAATCGTGAATCAGGAATTTGTAGGGGCGGGTTCACCAACAATACTCGCCTGTAACTGACAATCTCGTAAACCCGCCCCCACCCAACAGTAAATCTAATTGGGAATCGGGAATGGGGAATCGGGAATCGCGAATCAGGAATTTGTAGGGGCGGGTTCACCAACAATACTCGCCTGTAACGAACAATCTCGTAAACCCGCCCCCACCCAACAGTAAATCTCAATATACCTCCTAAACCCGCCTCCCTAGTACCATTTTTATGAACAGGCAAGATGCCTGTTCCACACAAGTACCATTTTTATGAACAGGCAAGATGCCTGTTCCACACAAGTACCATTTTTATGAACAGGCAAGATGCCTGTTCC
>NZ_JAUBOQ010000010.1:67101-124658 GCF_036700325.1 Microcoleus sp. Z1_B2 | reverse complement strand
ACACAAGTACCATTTTTATGAACAGGCAAGATGCGTGTATCCGTGTCAAAATCACTGGTTGTGCCTTCTTCATTCTGCTAGATAATTTCAGTGCAGGCGATCGCACCAGTAACGTAAAATGTCTAAAAGCGGTCTTTGTAAAATAATTTTAGCCCCATGAGCGACGAACAGGAAAAAAAACAAATTTTGACTCAGCACCCGGAAATAATTTCCACTACCAGCGATGAGTTCGATCGCAGTGAAATTGCCAGGGCTGATTCAACTTCCGCATCAGCAGAAACTCCCGCAGAAATTGCCACGCCCGAAGATATTTCAGCGCCCATCGACGCAGCCGAAACAATTCCAGTTGTCGCCGATAGCACGCCGGAAACAACTCAAATTACAAGTTATCCGCCTCCAACAATTCCAACTGCCAACCCCGAACCAAAACCAGCTCGCTCGTGGCAAATCTTAGCAGTTTTTCTCAGCGGAATCTTAGTCGGTTCCGTCCTTAGTCTCGGCAGTTTGCTAGCGTGGAAAATGTATCAGGAAAGAGCCAACCTTCAAATCAAACTACCCGCTGACGTACCCCTCCCCGAAAGCCCTCCGCCTGTCGCAGCAGCGCCCGCCAACCGCAGGCCCGGACTTCCCCCAGCCCCTGGAAATGGACGGCCCCCCACATTCCCTCCGTCGCCCCGTCCCACTCAAATCCCCTCTCTGTCTGGTGTTCCGCAACTTGCTTCGCCGTTGCCTTCTCCTTTGCCGTTGCCTTCTCCAACTCCAACTCCCGCTGCGGTTGAAACCCCTGTAACCGAGCGAGTTTACTTTCAAGCCGGTGCTACGGGAACGACTCTGAGCAATAGTTTGCGAGCCAACATATCCAGGCGCTACTTACTGGAGTGCAATAGCGGCCAAAGCATGACAATTAATGTTCAAGAAGGTCAAGTTAGCGCCGCAATTATTGCTCCTAACGGTGAAAATTTAGGTACTACTGATAGCACAGGTCAGTGGCAAGGTCAACTAGCCAGTAGCGGCGATTATACTATTGAAATTTCAGGCGATCGCCAAGCAAACTACCAAGTTAAGATTGAAGTCAAATAGCAAGTATAATTGTCTCAGGGGGTAGTTACACAATACATAAACCCGCCCTGGTTGCAAATTACAAATTACCCATTACTAATTACCAATGGTTGCACAAATATCTCCAAGCATCTACGAAGCAAAAACCCAGGAAATTGCCAAAGAAATCCTGAAGGCAACTCAAGACAAAAAGCGCTCTTTTTTCGGTCAACTGCAAGACCAAATGCGCTGGGACGACAAACTAATGGATTGGGCGATGGCTAACCCCGGACTGCGGGTGCAATTGTTTCGATTCATCGACTGTTTGCCGGCACTCCGCAGCAAGCCGGAAATTGCCCGCCACCTGCAAGAATACCTGACCGCCCAAGAGGTAGAATTGCCCGAAGCTTTGAAAAAATTACTCAATTTTACTAACGCTGATTCGATTCCTGGACAATTGGCTGCGACGACGGTTGCGCCTGCAGTGGAAACTTTGGCGCACAAGTATATTTCTGGGGAAAATATCAAGCAGGTAGTTAAAACTTTAGAGCGGCTTCGCAAAGATAAAATGGGTTTTACAGTTGACCTTTTGGGGGAAGCTGTCATCACTGAAACTGAGGCGGAAATTTATCTTAACCGCTATTTGGAATTGATGGAGGAACTCGCCAATGCAGCGAAGAATTGGCCGCAGGTAGATGCAATTGACAAAGCTGACGGCGAAACTTTGCCGCGAGTGCAAGTATCGGTAAAGTTAACGGCTTTTTATTCTCAGTTTGACCCTTTGGATGCTAAAGGTAGTGAGGAGAAAGTAAGCGAGAGAATTCGCATTTTACTGCGTCGCGCGAAGGAATTGGGCGCGGCGGTTCATTTCGATATGGAACAGTATGCTTACAAAAGTTTAACTCTGAGCATTCTCAAAGACTTATTGTTAGAGGAAGAGTTTCGCAGCCGCACGGATATTGGAATTACATTGCAAGCTTATTTGCGCGACAGCGCCCAAGATTTGCGAAACCTGATTTCCTGGGCAAAAAAACGCGAAAATCCGGTAACAGTGCGGCTGGTAAAAGGCGCTTACTGGGATCAGGAAACTATCAAAGCGATGCAGAAAGATTGGCCGCAGCCTGTCTACAATGACAAAGTTGCTACCGATGCCAATTTCGAGCAGATGACGCAGTTGCTGCTAGAAAATCACGAATATTTGTATGCAGCTATTGGCAGTCATAATGTACGATCGCAAGCGAGGGCGATCGCCATTGCCGAAACTCTCAATATACCGCGCCGCCGCTTTGAAATGCAAGTGCTGTATGGCATGGGCGACAAATTGGCTAAGCTTTTGGTCGATCGGGGTTATCGCGTGCGAGTCTACTGTCCCTACGGCGATTTGCTGCCGGGAATGGCTTATTTGATCCGCCGTTTGCTGGAAAATACCGCCAACAGTTCTTTCATCCGGCAAAGTTCCGAAGAAATGCCGATCGAACAATTGTTAGCCGCACCAGTTGCTAACGGAAATGACCAGCTAGTTTACAGCAAAGTATTTCCCAACGTTGCCGATACCGACTACGCCAATACCAAATTGCGGCAACAAGCAGAAACAGCCATCAAATCAGTGCGCGCCAACCTAGGTAAAACCTATTTACCGCTAATCAATGGCGAGTACCAAAATACTGAAGCCACAGTTAACTCACTCAACCCTTCCAATCCCACAGAAGTAGTTGGCACAATCGGATTGATTTCCGAAGAACAGGCCAAACAAGCCCTTGAAGCAGCAAAAGCAGCCTTCACCGGTTGGCGAAAAACCCCCGTCCGCCAGCGGGCAGGCGTCCTCCGCAAAGCCGCAGAATTGATGGAACAGCGGCGGCACGAACTATCAGCTTGGATGGTGTTTGAAGTCGGCAAACCCGTCAGAGAATGCGATGCCGAAGTTTCCGAAGCTATTGATTTTTGCCGCTACTACGCCGACGAAATGGAACGGTTAGAACAAGGGAAAAATTACGACATTCCCGGAGAAACTAACCGCTACAGCTATCAGCCACGCGGCATTTCTTTAATCATTTCACCTTGGAATTTTCCCCTCGCAATTCCTGTGGGCATGACAGTTGCATCCCTGGTGGCAGGTAATTGTACTTTGCTCAAACCTGCGGAAGTTTCCTCAGTAATTGCAGCAAAAATAGCTGAAATATTGGTAGAAGCCGGAATCCCCAAAGGCGTATTTCAATACGTGCCTTGCAAAGGTTCCACCGTCGGCGCTTACATGGTGAAACATCCCGACGTTCACATGATTACTTTCACGGGTTCTCAGGAAGTTGGCTGTCAGATTTATGCCGATGCTGCGATTTTGCAGCCTGGACAAAAACACCTGAAACGAGTAATTGCGGAAATGGGTGGCAAGAATGCAATTATTGTCGATGAAAGTGCGGATTTAGACCAAGCAGTTGCAGGCGTAGTTTATTCGGCATTTGGATACAGCGGCCAAAAATGTTCCGCTTGTTCGCGAGTAATTGTGGTCGAATCGGTGTACGATAATTTTGTGGCAAGATTGGTAGAAGCGACGCGATCGCTCAATGTCGGCCCCGCAGAAAATCCCGGCACTCAAGTCGGCCCTGTGATCGATGCAAATGCCCATTCGCGCATCCGCGAATACATCGAAAAAGGTCGCGCCGAAGCTAAAATAGCTTTAGAAATGCCGGCACCAGAAACCGGTTATTTTGTCGGCCCAGTCATTGTTACCGAAGTATCGCCCACAGCAACTCTCGCCCAAGAAGAAATTTTCGGCCCGGTTTTGTCGGTGATTCGGGCTCGTAATTTCAGCGAAGCGATTGCGATTGCTAACGGTACTAATTTTGCTTTAACCGGCGGATTGTATTCTCGCACGCCTTCGCATATCGATCGAGCCGCATCCGATTTTGAAGTCGGAAACCTGTACATCAATCGCGGAATTACCGGGGCTGTGGTATCGCGCCAACCTTTCGGAGGATTCAAACTTTCGGGAGTTGGTTCTAAAGCTGGCGGCCCGGATTATTTGCTACAATTCCTCGAACCGCGCACCATAACCGAAAATATTCAGCGCCAAGGTTTTGCGCCGATTGAAGGAGTGGATGATTAATCATTCCTTTGTTTGTAGAGAGGACTGAAGTCCTCTCTCTGGCTGTTAAGTTGGTAGGGTGCGCCCAGCGCACCTTACAGGTGGGGTGACAGAAAAAAATTGTGGGAGATTAGCTAGTTATAAAATGGAATCTACCAAAGATCGCGATCGACTAAATTCTCACAACCCTTCACTTGACAAGTGGCTGCGATTTTTAATTATAGTTGTATTAGTCCTCGGCATATTCTTTCGCTTCGCCAACCTAGGAAAGAAAGTTTACTGGATAGATGAAAGTTACACATCCCTGCGGTTATCTGGATATACAGAATCTGAGTTTATTCAGCAAGTAGTTGACGGTGAAAGTCGGGACATTAAATTTTTACAAAAATATCAACGGATAAATTCAGAAAAAACCGTCGTAGATACCGTAAAAGGATTAGCTTTAGAAGAACCCCAACTCGCTCCGCTGTATTTTGTAGCGACGAGATTTTGGGTGCAACTGTTCGGCGATTCAGTGGCTGTAACTAGAAGTATGTCGGCTGTTTTTAGTTTGCTCGCATTGCCTTGTATGTATTGGCTGTGCTTAGAATTATTTGATTCCTCGCTGACAGCTTGGTTGGCAGTTTCATTACTAGCTGTATCGCCTTTTCAAATAGTTTACGCTCAAGAAGCTCGACCTTACAGCTTGTTTGTATTAATAATTTTGCTGTCTAGCGCTGCTTTGCTGCGGGCAATGCGGCTAAAAACTAACAGCAGTTGGGCAATTTATGCGGTAACAGTAGCACTGGGATTTTATTCTCACCTATTATTTGCACTGGTGGTGCTAGGGCATGGAATTTATGTAGCCCTCTCGGAAAATATGCGGTTTAACAAGACGGTAATTGGGTATTTTATAGCAGCAAGCGCAGGATTTATTGCCTTATTTCCTTGGACTGTAGTTTATTTAATAAATTCGCAAAATGTCAGTGACAAAATAGCATGGCAGTCCTTAAGAATTCCAATTTCAAAATTAGTTTTAAATTTCGTTTTAAACATTATTAGGCAATTTTTTGATGTAGGATTATACTCTGATTTGCCACGATTATATTTCATATTAACTATCCCAATTATTTTAATGATTTTAATAATTGTCGGATATTCTTTTTATTTGCTGCTGAGTCAGACAGAAAGACGTGTTTGGTTGTTTGTTATGACATTAACGTGCGTGACATTAGCCATTTTCCTGCCAGCGGATTTAATCTGGGGCGGAATGCGATCGATCAACACCCGCTACATGATTCCCTGTTATTTAGGAATGCAGATAGCTGTTTCCTATTTTTTGGCGGTAAAAATGACATCTCCTCAAGTTACAATGCAGTTGCTAAAGCTGTGGAGACTGGCTCTGGCTGCTTTGCTCTCTATTGGAATTATATCCTGCTGCATCTATTTGCCAGCAGACTCTTGGTGGAATAAAGACCGCTCTTATATTAACATCCCGATCGCCCGCACGGTAAACTCAGCTTCTCGGCCATTACTCATAACAGACTTGTGGGTGTATAGTGTAGATACGATCGGCAACTTACTCAGTTTGAGTTACTTAATCAATTCCCCTGCTAAGTTTTTAGTATTGCCACCTAAAATTGTGAAAATCCCACCAAATTTTAACGAGATTTTTTTGTATGGTATTTCCAGAGAATTCAAAACAGAAATAGAAAAAAATACTCGTTATGAAATACCAACTCTTTACACTCTACAAAATCAACATATAATTTTGAGAAAATTGCTAAAAAAATGAAGTAGGGTTGGAAAAATGCGTTTTAATGTTCCCCGAAATTGGCTGCAATTTTTAATTATAGCCGTATTAGTCATAGGTATTTTATTTCGGTTCGCCAATCTCGATCGCAAATTTTACTGGATCGACGAAACATATACTTCTTTAAGAGTTTCTGGCTACACCGAAGCCGAAATAATCAAAGAAATTTCCTACCAGAAAATAACCTCGCCTGCGGATTTACAAAAATATCAGCAGATAAATTCCGAAAAAACCTTAAGGGATACCCTGAATTCTTTAGCAACAGAAGACCCCCACCACCCGCCGCTGTATTACGTATTAGCGCGATATTGGGCGCAATGGTTCGGCACTTCCGTTGCAGCAATGAGAAGTTTGGCAGCCGTGATTAGCCTGCTAGTATTTCCCGCAATTTATTGGCTGGCTTGGGAGTTATTTGAATCTTCAGCAGTAGCATGGATGGCGATCGCAATTTTCGCAATTTCTCCCTACCACATCCTCTTTGCCCAAGAAGCAAGACAGTACAGTTTGTGGACAGTAACTACTATTTTATCCACTGCCGCCTTGCTGCGAGCAACACGCCCTGACGAAAATCAAAATCCTGTCGCCCTTGTTCTTTCCTGGGCGCTTTATGCAGCCACAGCAACACTGGGATTGTACACCCACTTGTTATTTGTCTGCGTCGCTGCCGCCCACGCAATCTACGTCGCAGTTATTGCCAACTGGCGCGATGTGAAAACATTTATTTCCTATTATGTAGCATCTTTAATCGCTTTGATATGCTTCATGCCTTCCCTGGTAAATACTGTAGAAAATTTCAATCAAGTTAGAAGCACAACAATATGGGCAGAACAAACAAATTTCTTAAGATTAGTCAGCAGATGGGTTGGTTCCATCACCATAGCATTTTTTGATATTGGCATTGATGGAACTGCCAACGCCACACAACTTGCCTTGCTAATTCCAGTTGGTATCATGATTCTAGCTTTAGTCGGCTATGCCCTTTATTATCTATGCCGACAAACACCAAAGCGAGTGTGGTTGATTGTATTGTTATTAATTGCAACAACTGCTTTGTTTTTAGCAGTGCCTGATATAATCAAGGGTGGAAGGCGATCGGCAAATCCGCGATATTTAGTTCCTTGTTATGTGGGAATTCAGATAGCAGTGGCTTACCTGCTGTCTGCGAAAATCAGTAGCAATTTGGAGAAATTAAAACAGCAAAAACTGTGGAAAATAGTTATAGTGGGAGTTTTTTCCGCAGGTATTATATCCGGTGGAGTTAGTTCTCAAGCAGATATTTGGTGGAATAAAGGCAGCGGTTGGTTGCGTGCCTTGGAAGTAGCCGCAACTGTCAATCAAGCCAGCAATCCCCTATTTATCAGCGATGCCAATATTGCATATATCATGCCTTTAAGTTATTACCTAGAACCCAAAGTAAAACTGCTAATAGAACCCCGCTGTTACACTTCTTGCTACAAAAATCGAGAATTGGCAAAGAAAAAACCCCAACCCCCGCAAATTCCCGCCGGTTTCAATGAGTTGTTTTTATACAGACCGTCCTCTACTTTGCGATCGGCAATTCAGCAACAAAACTATCAAATAGATCCGGCTGACACTAATGTCGAGCTTAATCTGTGGAAAATTACCAAGAAATAATCTCAAATATTAAGGCAAAAAACACGGGTTTGTGGCCCAAAAATGTCTTATTCACTGCGACATACTGGCCATAAACGCCATTTTTGAAAGTATGTCGCAAGGAGAGTTCGATAGGTTTGCTTTTAGTGGTAAGCTAAAAGTTAAGAATAAAAAAATAACATCAAAAATCTCCAATGACAGTCACTGAAACCTCCAACATTCGTAAACTGCTGTGCGATCCAGACTTAGGGCTGATTCCTCACCTAGAAAAGTGCCTGAAAGATTTGCACTCATCTGCGATCGCCAGTGGAGAGAAATTCAAGGTAGAACCTTACGATATAGAATTCAAAAGCTGCCACACCCAGAAGCATCCCAACGACCAAAAACCCCTCGTCACCCAGTCAGTGTTAATAAAAGTTCCCCTGACTGGGAAAGTTCAAGACAAGATGCACCTATATCTGATCGCAAGTGAGTTACAGAACCAAATCGACTTCAAAATTATCGACTGGAGTGCCTTAGAACGCCGTCAATACGACATTCAGGGCATCCCCTTAAAGCAGCCGATCACCAAAATAGACGGCCAGATGAATTACGAGTTAGTATTCGATCGACCAAGCTACTGCTGCATCACCCTGTGCCGCCAATTTGACTTAACTTACGCCGCCAATTTTTAATTGGGCTTGTAGGGGGGGGTTTCACCAACAATATTTAGGTTAATTAACAATCTATAAAACCCGCCCCTATCCCACGGTAAACCCCTGGTACATTTTTCGCATTCAATACAAATCCATGTTGATGTAGATTGTTAGTTGTGTGGGGGCGGGTTTAGGTATATTGTTAGTAGAAATTCGATATTGTTGGTGAAACCCGCCCCTACGAAATCTGCTAACAGTATGTCAATCCCATTACCGATTCCCAATTACCAATTACCAATTATCAATTAATTCAAACAGCTCGATTCGCAGTTTCCGCAAGAATCCTCTTAATATCAGCAGGAGTCAGATTCGGATTAGCTTGCAACATCAAAGCTACCACGCCGGATACTTGTGGCACTCCCATTGAAGTACCGGAAAAATATCGATAGGGAATCCCCGGTTGAGAAAGCGCCACAGTTGAATAAACATCACCAGAATCCGCCCTACCACCGTCGCCACCCGGAGCAACAAAATAATTAATTGCTTGCGAACCCGCCCGGTTAGAATACTCCCCAAACAAGCCATTTCGGGTAACACCACCGACAGCAATTCCTACCTCATTGGCAAACCGAGCCGGATAATCTACTTGTGGACGAGCATCATTTCCCGCAGCCGAAATCACGATCGCGCCTTGAGCTTCAGCCGCTCGAATCGCATCCAATTCTTGAGCATTCAACTGTAGGCCGCCCAAACTCACATTTATGATCTTCGCTCCATTTGCCACCGCATAATTAATCGCATTAATTTCATCCCGAATTTTACCCACCCCTGCTCCATTAAGTATTTTCAAAGGCATAATCTTCGCAGTCGGAGCCGTTCCAGTAATCCCAACCCCATCTTTTTTCGCAGCAACTAAACCCGATATATGAGTGCCGTGATTGTTATCATCCATAGGGTCATTATCGTTATTGACAAAATCCCATCCTCGGAAATCGTCAACAAAGCCATTGCCATCATCATCAACCCCGTTGCTAGCTTTATTGCGACCGATCGCATCAACGCCAGTTTCCCCGACATTACTCCAAATATTCCCCGTCAAATCCGGGTGATTGTAGTCAACTCCGCTGTCAATAACTGCCACCACAATTCCGTCTCCAGTCAAGCCCTGGGCCCAAACCTCTGGAGCTTTAATTAAATCTCTGCCCCACTCGTCGCCCCCCAAGTCGGGAACATCAGGAAAAGTTGCAGTACCTTGAGCTTTGGCAACTGCCGCCGCTGCATTCACCAAACCGAACCCAAAACGAGAGTCAAAACCTTGCAAGTTGCTCGGATTGTTAGGAGAAACAGTTGCAGGAGTTGCAGACAGATTGAGGGAGAAATTTGTACTGCCTTGGTATTGATAAACTCGGACAAAGTAAGTTCCTGCGGCTAAACCGTTGATGTCGATCGCTTCCGGCGATAAATTCGGTTGTTGAGAAGAAGCAATAATATCGGTGAAGTCAATAGAATTGTCGCCGTTAATATCTTTAATTAGAGCAACATCAACATCCGCAGTCAAACCGCTGACAGTTAATTTAAAGTCGCTATTTGCAGGCAAAGTAAAGCGGTAAAGGCCGTCTGGCCGGGCATTGCTAAGCGAGTCTGCGATCGTTTGAGTGCCGCCCAAAACGCCTAAATCGCGAGCTTGATCCAGTTGGTTGCCTAATACGGTAGTTGCAGAGATGAATGTATTGGCGAGGTCTTGTGGAGATGCGTTGGCTACCAAGCCTAAAATAGCATTGGATTGACGAATTTTAATTAATGTATTGGAAATACCGGGGGCGATCGATATTTCTTCGAGAATCAAGTCAGCTTCGGTAAGATTGTCAGTCAGTCCGATCGAATCCACAAAACTGTTAAAGTCAGTAATCACGTCTGCCGCAGCCGGATCGGAGACTGCGGAGTCGCTGCGGAGGACAAAGGTATCTGGGCCCAAACCCCCTGTCAGCGTATCTTTACCCCCATCGCCCACTAAAACGTCGCTGCCGTCGCCGCCGTTGAGCACGTCATCTCCCTTACCTCCCTGCAAGGTATCGCTGCCAGCATCGCCAAACAGGAAGTCTGCGCCGGCACCACCGTTAAGCAAATCGTTGCCCGCACCCCCGAAGAGGGTATCGGAATTGCCACCGCCGAGAATGCGATCGTTACCATTATCACCGCTAATTATTTCGGCATCCGACGAACCGACAATAAAATCGTTGCCGCCGAGGGCAAAAAGTCCGTTAGGATAAGGAGTCAAAAAGCCCGGAGTCAAGGCGAAACTATTGGGGCTATCATCTAAAAGATAGGAAAAACCGTCAGGGCTCGGGCCGGGCATAGAAATGTACTCCTAGCGAGGTATATCGATCTAAATTTTAGATTTTAAATTTAAGTTTGTGGTTAAAAGTGCCCTAAATACTCTGTAAGGCGGGCATTACGCACAGTCTGTAGAGGTGTGCATAGGTTAGGTTAAACTAAGATGTTCCACCCTTCTCAATTACTTGTTTAGGAACAGGCTTTTCGGCCTGTTCCACAAAAATGTTGAGTTATTGTGGAACGGGCCGGAGAGCCCGTTTAGGAACAGGCTTTTCGGCCTGTGCCACAAAAATGTTGAGTTATTGTGGAACGGGCCGGAGAGCCCATTCTTGACAAGGGTGCAACATCTCAGGTTAAACAGATTTATTCCGTCATATCATGCCGTGTAAATCAACCACAATTCCGCCTTAGCCGCTCTAAAATATAAAATCTCAAACAGTATAACTTAATCCCAAATTCAAAATCGGGATCAGAAAATGGGAAAACAACACTTGCATCGAATTCAGAATTTTTTCAACATCGCGAAGTCGCATTTAAAGCCTTATTTGCGCTATTTGATTTTAGGCGGGACGTTTTTATTTATTGCCAAAGCTTTTTTAACTCACTGGCGAGAAGTCGCGAATATCCAAATTCGAGCCGAAAGTTTTCCGTTGCTGGCGATCGCCCTTGGCGTCACTTTACTTTCTCTAATTTTTGTCGGCTGGGTGTGGATGTTGATTTTGCGGGAATTCCGCCAACCTGTAACTGCTGCCTGGGCGATTCAAGTTTTTCTCAAAACTAATATTGCCAAGTATTTGCCGGGGAATATTTGGCATTTTTGGGGTCGAATATTGGACGCCAAAAAGGCAGGCATTTTCCCTAAAGCTGCTACTCTCAGCGTGTTGCTGGAACCGCTGCTGATGGCTTCTGCTGGCGTTTTGATTGGGTTGATTTGTTTTGACAAATTCAATTGGTTTTTGCGAATTGTCGGTTGTGCTGCTATTTTAACGGCGATTCATCCCCGAATTTTAAATCCGATCGTCCTATTTGTAGAGCGGTTGAAGTTATCCAAGAACAATGGGGAAAATTCAGAAGTTGGGGAGGATCGGGGCGAGCGACAAACTTTGCGTTTAGAGTCTACCTCCACTTTAACTAAAAAAACATCGAGTGTCAAGTCAAACCGCAAAATTAATTTGCCAATTAAACGCTATCCTTTAGTGCCGTTAATCGGACAAATATGTTTTATCGGATTGCGGGGCTGCGGTTTTTTGCTAACGGTAATGGCTTTAACTCCGGTGGAATTTAGCAATATTCCCAACTTGTTTGGTGCTTTTTGTTTTGCGTTTGTTGTCGGTTTAGTCGTACCGGGAGCACCGGGGGGAATGGGAGTATTTGAAGCAACGGCGATCGCCCTGCTTTCCGATCGCTTTTCTACGGGTATAATTCTGGGTGCCGTGGCTTTGTATCGGATAATTAGCATTCTGGCGGATGTTTCGGGTGCATTTTTAGCTAAACTCGATCGCCAGCGCGATCGGCACAGTAAAAAAAGGTGAATTTAAAACTAAATATTCTCGTGATTGTAGGGTGCGGGGCTGAGAAGGTGAGATTATGTGCGATCGAACAACAAACCTATTTAATTGCGGATGCGATATCAGATTAAAGCATTTTTTCCAGAAATTGCTTGGCGCGATCGCACTTCGGGTTACTAAAAAACTCCTGGGGCGGCACATCTTCCGCCACCTTTCCGCCATCCAGAAACAATATCCGGTGCGCGACTTCCCGCGCAAAACCCATTTCGTGAGTTACAATCGCCATTGTAATTCCAGTTTTTGTCAAAGCTTTCATCACATCTAAGACTTCTTTAACCATTTCAGGATCGAGTGCAGAAGTCGGTTCGTCCATCAACAAAATTTCCGGTTCCATAGCCAAACAGCGGGCGATCGCCACCCGCTGTTTTTGTCCCCCCGAAAGCTTAGAAGGATAAACCTCCGCCTTATCTGACAAACCCACTTTTTCCAGCAATTCTAACCCCTTCAGACGCGCCTCATCCTTAGCCACCTGCTTCACCTTTACAGGCGCATACATCACATTTTGCAGCACAGTCATGTGCGGGAACAAGTGGAAATGCTGAAAAACCATCCCCACTTTCTGGCGGATTTTCAGAATATCTACCTTCGGCAGAGTAATATCCACCCCGTCAATGTATATGTGCCCCGAAGTCGGAATTTCCAGTAAATTCAAACACCGCAAAAAAGTAGACTTGCCGCACCCCGAAGGGCCGATAATGGCAATCACTTCTCCTTGATGAATTTCAGTAGTTATCTCGCGCAAAACCTTCAGATTGCCAAAAGATTTATACAGGCGATCGACCTTAACTGCTAGTTTGGAGTCTGCGTTCGAGTACATTGGCCCCCCAAGTTAAACTAAGCACCATCAAATAATAAATTGCGCCGACAAATATCAAAGGTTCAAAGTAAATATACTTTTCGGCTCCCACAATTGTAGCGCGGCGCAGCAAGTCTTCTACGCCAATTACTGAAACTAAAGCTGAATCCTTCAGCAAAGCAATACTTTCATTCACCAATGCAGGCAAAATATTTTTCAACGCTTGGGGCAAGATAATATCGCCCATCATCAGTTTGTAGGGAACACCAAGGGATTCTGCGGCTTCTTTTTGACCTTTATCTACGGCTTGAATTCCGGCGCGGATTGTTTCGGAAATATAAGCCCCAGAATTCAGGAAAAAAGTAATCACACCAGCTTGCAGCGCCGATATATTATAGCCCGTAAGCTGCGGCGTTGCAAAATAAACTAAAGTCAACTGCAAAATTAGCGGTGTTCCTCGAAAAATAGAAGTATAAGCAGTACCGAACCAAGCCAGCGGTTTAATGCTAGAAATCTTAAACAGAGACAGCACGATTCCCCAGATAAATCCGAGAAATGCCGACAGCAAGGTAAAAGTTAGCGTTACCCAAAGCCCGGACAAAATATAAGGCAAACTCGGCAATATTTTGCCAAAATCTAACCCGAACTTGGAGGCTACCGCAGGCTGATTTGCTTGAGCAGATTCTTGCGGAATCGGCCGAGAAAACCACTTAGTAGCTAGTTCCTTAATTTGACCGCTGGCTTTCATTTGCTGGAGGACTCGGTTGAATTCTGGAACTAATCTCGAACCTTTCCCAAAGGCGATCGCCGAACCGCTTTCTTCAGTATTCGGAATTGTGTTAAATTCCAAGTCCGGGTTCGCTGCGGCATAACCCGTAGCGACAGTATCCTCGATCACTCCTGCGGCGATGCGGTTCGATTTAATTTCTTGAATGATATCAGGAATTCTATTGAGAGCAGCCAGTTGCACACCGGGCATTTTTTTCACAGCTTCCTGCTGAATGCTTCCGAGTTGAACGCCTACTTTTTTCCCGGCTAAATCTTCAGCTTTGGTCAAATTGCTGCCTTTATTGGCGACAATTGTATTTTGAGCTTCGTAGTAAAGGTCAGAAAAAGCAACATTTTTTTTCCTTTCTGCTGTGGGAGTCATTCCAGCCATCACAAAATCGGCTCTGCCCGCCTGCAAAGCGGGAATTAAGCCGTTAAAATCCATGCCAATTACTTTCAGCTCGTAGCCTAATTTTTTAGTAATATATTTGGCAATATCGATGTCAAAACCGATAATTTCGTTGCCACTAACAGCCGTATCTTTAAATTCATAGGGCGGGTAGTCTGGGGAAGTCGCCAGTGTTAAAGTTTTGTTGGCTTGGGCGTAGCTGGCGATCGCAATTAAACAAAAGGCGATCGCGATCGTCGCCGCCAGCATTGATTTTAATTTTAAAAGTTTCATATCGAGCATTGTCCTAAAAAATCCCCGCGCCAACAAATTATGCGAAACTTCACAATTATGTCACCACTCTAAAGATAGATAAGATGGGTAGGGTGCGTCAGGTTGGAGATTCTTAGTCAGCATAGAAGGTGTGATTCTGACGCACCATTTGTTGCAAAATGCGTTAGTTGTGAGATTGTTGGTTTGTAGGAAAAATCATGCTAACTGACGCACGCTACTTAAAGTAAATCACGCTCAATACTTAATCCGTGTATCCGTGTCAATCCGTGTCGTGCCTGCCTTCTTCTCTAACATTTTAGAAAGTAAAGCTTGTCCGCACAACTCCCACCCATGTTGTACGGTTGTCCTAGTTGCGATCGGTATTTCTAATCATCTAGCATATTCCATTTATATGTGCTACAAGGTATTCAGTATATCAGGGTCAAAAATGAAACGTTATTAGATAGAGTTTCGTGAAAAAATAGTTAAAGCGTATCAACAAGGTGATACATAAATTAGAAAACTAGCCCAACATTTTGGTGTAAGTAAAGCCTGTGTCCAAAAACTTGGAAGTGGGATCGCTATTATGGGAACCACGAATCAATCCACACATTTGACACTTTTAATACTCCCATCTTCCTTGAGAGCAGTAATCTTTACATGAACTGCTTGTCCTTCTCTCAATAAAGCTGCTTTTTTAGGCTCCTTCTCCGTAAGCTTTAAGACTTCCAACATATGATAAGTTACGTGATTGCTGTTGATGCGAGCTACAGTAGCCTCCAAAATTTGTCCAATCTCAAACTTTTTTGACTTAACAGCTTTAGCAATTTCCACTTGCCGTTCTGACTTAACTACAACACTTGGTAGCGTACTTGGTGAAAAAGTTGGAGCGACTCTGCGATTATCATCGATTCGTGCTATTTGTAACGGAGTTGGTAGCACTCTGCGCTCTTTGTACTCGTTAGGTTCAATCGTCATATACTCAGCATGGAGTGAGTTTTGTAAACCTTCACATTGCAACATTGCCAATAACATTTCGATTCGCGGAAGCTCATCTAGGCTGGTAGCTTTATGTCCCTCTGGATGGTCATTTTCGTGAATATTCTCCAGTACATAATTCTCAAATGCTTTTCTGCACTCTTCGGATTCAGAATCAGTGTTAGTCTCTCCATGCTCCCAGCTATTGCGATCGGTGAATAATGTGTTGTAGCGTTGAGTGCGATCGCCAAACCTAAGCTTATCAATTTTGACCTTGATAGCACCCATCCCCAAAGGTTTACCCATACCTAGAGAAAAGCAGTATTTCTCATTTTCTGCAATTTTTAATACCCACAGTATTGCACCAATCTCTACTTGACTTAAGTTCTCAAAGTAGATGGTAAATGAAAATTGAATACCTTCATCAATCGGTTTAATTAAACTCGTTTGGCTATCTGATGCGCCGCTAGGAACTTCAATCTGAGCAGGTTTATGCCAGTACAACTTATGTCCTCGAATAACAGTTTCTCCTGCTTCTGTATCAGTTGATGGCTTACTAGCATAGTGCTTGAGTTGACTCTTCTTTGCCCCTGTTTCTGGTGGTTGAACCAGGTAATGCTGAAAAGTTGTAGGTTTTGGGCTAGATAACAGAATAGGTTTGGGTTCTTGATTCAGGCTTTGCTGCACCTTCTCCTCCTGATGTAGCTTCAGGATACCATCACTTATAAACACTCTACCAGCACGACTTTGTTCCATTCCTTCAGGTTGCTTGTCACGTCGGACAAAGCCAAAAATAGCTTCAGCTATATCAGTGATTGCGGGTTTATCTTTAGAATCTTTCAGGAAATCGGGAATAAAATCTCGTGCCGTTGAAGCTTTTCCATTACCTTGAGGAGAGTAAGGAATCCGAAAGTTAGGACTTTGACCAAATAGCGTCACTGGTTGTCCAGCTTGGGGTTGACAGTAGAAGATACAACGACCATTTTTTAAAACACCCTTATATTGATCGAATCGCGGTTCTTGCTTCTGAAAAGGAGTTAAAGCACTACAATAGTCCCGAATAGCATCATCACTAATTTGAATGGGTTCAGCTTTTGGGTTTGGTTCTCGGATAATGCAGTGATTCTGACGTTTGAGATCGCCGGGATTATTTCCTGCTTCCAGCATATTGCCGCTAGTCACTACAACTCCTTGATATTTATAGGTTGTACAATTGTTACTGACTTTCCCCGCAAACCGACGAGTTTTTTTTGTATAGATATCTTCAAAACTAATATTCATAAAATACTGAGGTCTATAATCTGATAGGTGGCTCATTGGAATAAAATCCGAGATTGACCGTAAGTTATCCTCTTTAACCCAGACGAAGGGAGCCTCATCAACAGGCATAGCGGGACGAATAAACCAACCATCTGCTTTTTCTACCAAGTACCCAGCTTTAATATTTTTGGGTTTGACATATTTCTTGTATTCTTCCTTCAGCGGATCGTCTTGATCGGCAGCAACGGCTCGAAAGAAAAAGCGCTGTTGCTCTGAAACACGATCTATTTTTCCAAAACTAACAATTTCAACTAGAGTTCGCAGCATCCCGCGTATACTACTACCAGATATGGCAGCAAGATTACCGCCCGGGTAACTAAAGAAGGCAGCAAGAATTTCTCGTCTTTCCTTTTCCCACTTTGCTTTTTCGTCATTCTCCCATCGCTCTCTTTCTTCTTTTGTTTTATGTGTGGGAGGTTCTGAGTATTTAGCAAAATCCTCGGGACTCCAACCGCAACGGCTGTATAGTTGAGATTTAGTTGTTAAAGTGCATTCAATTTTTCCAGTATGTCGGTCTGGATGATAGCGATCGCCACTTGGTAAATCCTCTGCTTCAACAACTTTTTCAGGTAATTCAACAAAGTTGTAGGGTGCTTTAGCTATACGATCGACTTGTTCAATCTTCTTGATATGCTTGGGATTCATAGTTCAATCTCCTTAATATTCTGTGAATTAACTTAATCTCTATTTATCTTCTGACTCTTGCTCAAAACTAACCCCTTCATACAAAAGTTCGATCGCACATTCAAACTCAATACTTTCTAGAGCGATCGCCTCCCCAGCTTCATACTCATAATAAAGCCACATTTTACCTTCTCCTCGACGATAAACCTCAACTACTATTTCTTCTGAATCAACTAAGACATATTCTTGCAAACTCGGAATCTGGCGATAATATTTGAGTTTTTTGGTGCGATCGTAATTGGCTGTACCCGGAGAAAGAACCTCAACAATAACTTTCGGTTTTTGAATAAATTCTCGTGATTTCAAGTCATCAGGATCGCAACTGACAACTAAATCGGGATAGAAATAGCGACTATTTTTACGAGCCTGAACTTTCGCATCTGACACATTAACTCGACAGCCCCTCTCACGCAAATGAGGGTACAAAGCCCTGTATAAGTTAAGAGCAATGTCATTATGAGGTAGAGAGCCTCCTGTCATCGCTACAATTTCGCCGTCAATGTATTCATGGCGAAGTTCCTGCTTGGCTTCCCATACTAGGTATTCTGCCGCCGTCATTTTTTGATCTTGTTCACGATTGGCGATCATAATTCCCTCCTTGATGCAATGTATTCCTATTTTAACAAGTGTTTTTGAAATTACATAACTGGTTACTACAATCTACTTTTTTGGATGAGAATATAAATCTACCAGGCGACTCAGATAAATTCTGGCTACACCGCTCTCATCATAATCAATATAATGACGTACTTTCAAACGTAAGGGGCGAGAATCTTTACCTTTCAAAGTAATCGCAGTTAAAGGTACAGCGTGTTTTAATCCTTGAGAACCATCGGAAACTAAACTAAATCCATTTGATTCTTTCTCAACTTGAGTTCCCCAAAGGATTTGATCTTCATCTGGTAGACATTCTGGTTTATTGTCATCTTGAACTAGACGTGCTTTCCAGTTTTGACCGACTTTCCAAAGCATAACTTCAGCATTTTCACCAAAGATTCGACATTGTTGGAGAGTAGGCGATCGCAATTTAGCCAATTGGGGAAATACATCCTCATCTCCTGATGTCACCAACTTGTAGTCATCGCCTCTAAATTTACCCCAAATTACTCCATCATCAGCATGAGCTAATAACCAAATTACTCTATCGTCACCATGAGCTAATAAGTTTTGAAATTGATACTGCTTTGCCTTAGCTTGTAACCAGTTGTACAAAGAAGGCGTATCCATAATATCCTGAGTATCTTCAAGGGTTTTGCAATCGGGTTTATTCATTAGCATTCAATACCTCAGTTGGATAATTGACTAATTTTTGAACAAATTTTTCTAATCTACCAGAATCGCTCACTACAAGGGGTTCTTTTTCACCTGTTTGATCGATCGTCCATACCTCTTTATGCTGTAACTTTTTTTCCCGATCCCAGATATACTGGGTCAAGGTTGCGTTTTTTCCCTGTAACCTTCCCCGCCCGATACTACTTTCACCTCCAACAGGTAAATCACTTGTCCATAAATCTTTCAGCAAGAGTAACAATAATCCAATTTCATGGTTGTATGGATTGCGTAACTCTAGTTCAATAGTGACAATGGTTTTATCACCACCAAAGATAGGTTGTTCCTCAAATAATGCACCGTGATACGCACCACCTGTAAAGCGATCGATCGCAATCCGATTTTGTACTAATTCAGTTGCATCTTTGATAACTTTTTCATGGACAACTAAACGGCTTGCTTTTGCCTGTTTGCTTTTATCCTTGCTAAAGTCAGGGCCAAATACTTCATCAATGATGCTTGTTGGCTTCTCAAGGGTATTAATAATCCTCTCAGCACGATGTCGTAATACTCCTGCTAAACTCGTACCAGATAATACTGATACTGGATTAGTTTCGTTATGTCGATGAGATTTTAAGTGTACAACATCAGGGGCGCGTCCAGTAGAATCTTGACCGGAACGGATCAGGAGAGAACCGACTAATTTGAATTCGGCGTGGATGAGGAAGCGATCGCGCTTATCTTCCTCATTCTCTAATGATACTCCCAGAGCTGTAGCAATTGATGAATAAGTTTCGCGATCGGGCAATAACTCCCTACACCAATGCTCAAACTTTAACCATACCATTCGCTCATCAGGATCTTCCAGATGAAAGTTCCAAACCTGCCACTCTTTGACATGACAGCGACCAAAACCGCGCCGCTTTTTCATGCCAATACTGATTTCACCTCGTTCTAAACCTTCTAAGGCTAATGCTAAACAATTAATTAATGGTTGC
Source organism: Microcoleus sp. Z1_B2 (assembly GCF_036700325.1). Taxonomy (NCBI): domain Bacteria; kingdom Bacillati; phylum Cyanobacteriota; class Cyanophyceae; order Oscillatoriales; family Microcoleaceae; genus Microcoleus; species Microcoleus sp. Z1_B2. The sequence goes on along the minus strand of NZ_JAUBOQ010000010.1, from coordinate 105,121 downwards.
TGTTCTGTCTGAGCTTTATTTTTTTCTATGAGCAATTCAAAGTAGAGCGGAAATTCTGTTCCTGCCGCTAACAGTTCCACGTCATATTTATGGCCTGGTTTGGCTGTGCCAGTTGTGAGTTCAATTTCTACACCATCTCTTAATTCCACAGTCGGGATAGTGCTGCTAATAGCATCATTGATAATTAATGGACTTTGTTCGCCTTCAGGATCGCGACGAGTACCACCAAATAAGTTAGTAGCCCGATCGCCCTTTTGTTCCTCTACACCGTATCCGTGTTGGTACTCCCGCAAGTAGTTTCGCAAAGCACCTGCAATCGATGCACCAGTTAAAAGCGCACAGTCGCTCACGCTATCTCTCAGCAATGCGATATCCGTTGGACTCTCTGCGTCACCGCTTCCCAAGCAAGTCGGCGTATCTAAGATTAACGTACCCCGTACAATGATGCGTTGGGTGATCGGGCGGTGACAGCGCTTTAGACGTTCTTTAGTCATCATTTTTTCTCCTTAGTTGCCTTCTTCGCTACCGCCATAATCAGCCGCAGCGTATATTTTTCAGCTAGCTTATCCTCTCTGGCGCGATCGTCATCAAACTTGCGCTCTACATCAGCAATTTTTACTTCTATTCCATTAATCCAATCAGTCGGATTCCCCAGCCACTCGTCTAGCTGTTGCCTGAAGGATTTTTTGTCTGATTCATTACCTATTTTTGTGCGATCGAACTGACTCTTAGCATTCGATGGTAAGTTGTTTAGCAGCGAGATAACTAAACTACAATCCCCATTGGGAAGCCCTTGTCGTGCAACAGATTGTAGTCTTGACAGTTGGCTGTTACTGATGCCATCATCCAAGCTTAAAGGTCCAACCTTTTTTTGAAGATACTCCTCTAGTTTTTGCTCTAATAATCTTTGTGCCATCTGTTCAGCCAAAAGCCTTGATGCTTCATCTTTCAAGGGAGGCAAACTAGATGTATCAGATGACTTCGCTAAACTGGCTGAAAAAAGAAGATTTTTCAGCCCATTTGCAGCAATTCGACCAAAACCATCTTCTCTTCTCTCTCCAATTCCCCGATCTTCAAGTTGTTGAATTTGTGATTCATTAATCTCAATACCTTCAAAAACCATCACACTTCCTGCTGCCAATGCTGGCACTTGAGGTAAAGGCAATCCCCATTTACGGTTAAATCCACCAATTAAAGTGCTATCAGCAAAAATATTGCTAGGTTTAGGCAATGAGATGTTTAATACTTCCTCGACAGCTTGTTTGATTAACATCGGATCTGCTACAGGTTGACCGCATTCATCCCTTAAAAGCGTGTCGCTGAGAAGTGTAATGTTTAAAACTTCGTCATTATCTTCGCGTTTTTCTGCAGGAACTCCAATTTCATTCCAAGCATTAAGAGGTTTTGGATCGATAATCTTGGTATGTCCGTATCCAGCACTTTTAGAACCTCCTAACCATAAGTTAGGTTCTGCTAATAAATCTTGAATTGCTGTTACGTCTTCATCTTCGCAGAGAATGACTGATTGAAAGATTTGTCCCGCATCTAGGGCATCGTAGCGGAAAATTTCACCTTGATTATCTGTAGAACGTCCTTTTTGGCGATCGCGAAAATTATGAATATTAATCCGTCGCTTTTCTTTGTATAATTTTATCGCTCCCCGTTCCTTAGTCCAGAAGTATTCACCCACAGATTTAGGAGTTTCTGGATCGTCTCCTCTCTCAATACTGAAATCATAGACAGTTATAGGTAAATCCTCCTTAAGTTCTGCATCCTTATCCTTGAACCAACATAAAGGTAGGGGAAGAGTGCGTTGCGGTTGCTTTTCGTAACTCAAAAGATAAGCATTTAAGTAGCGGGTACTATTGGCATCAAAGAAAAGTCGCTTCACATCCTTATTGGTTAAATCCAGTTCGGACAAGTGATGCTGCCTCATGTAACGCCCAATAATTGCACCGCGAATCATACTGCCCGGAATGTAAGAGTACGATACATCGCTGTTGGGATCGCCTTGAAATGAAGTGGCGAGAATTGGTTGCTGAGTTTGTAATGTTAAAGTAATTGCTTTCATGCAACTTTCTCCTTAATTTTTTTGGCAAAATAGTTAGCATAGTGATGCGTAATGTCATCACCGTTTGCATCATCATGTAACGTACATTGCACGTGACCCCGACCTCGATTGCGTCCGCTACCCAAGCGTCGGAGTGCCAACGCACCAACTGCTAAAAGCGATAGCATTTCATCACTTGGCCTCTTCTCAAAAATTAAGTCAGCCGTGAAACACAGGTCGCGCAAAACTACACGAAATGAACGCAAACTCCCCTCATCCGGTGTACCAGATTGTGGGTCTATAGAAGTTTGACGACGGATAGTTGTTAGCGAATCAAGTACCTCTGTTTTTGTTAAAGTTTCATCCTTAATCTGGAAAGCAACAGCTTGACGTAAATCCTCTGGCAAACAAGCATCGCCTACATGAACTGCACCCATTGTCCCGATGGTACTACCCAACGTACCGAACAAATCGCAAGCAACTCTTTCCCAAGATGGGCGATGATTAGTCAACATTGCAATTAAGTTATCGCCTTCTTCGCTCAGCAATCCCTTGAGAGTACGTCCCCGCAAGTACGGAAAACCAAAAGGATCGTGTTCGACTTCTTGGTCAATTAAACCTGCGACTCCATCTCCCCGTCCAAAAGTTGTATCACTCAGCAGTTTGATTTTCATTTGGTAAATCGGCATTTGATTGTTCCCTCAGTGAGATATAAAAGTCCATTGCTTCAATGGCATCAAAATAACCACAAACTCTATCTAGCCAACCATCTTTAGCTAAATTCTCACTACGACCACTAGATTCTGGGAAAGTTGGCAGTTGCTCATCCTTTATTCTGTAGTTTTTGAGAAACTTCTGAGTTACATCAATTCCTTGTCGCAGTACATCTCTTAAAGCAATCACCTTATTATGACGACCGTTCCATTCCTCATCTTCATTGAAGTGTTTGACTACTTTTGTGAAGCCCTCCCAAGTACGCCAATCGCTATCGATTTGTTTTTTTAAACTGATAGGCCGCATTGATAAACTACCTGCGGGTACTTGAAATTCGCGCTGACGAATTTCAGAAATCGAACCGCTTAATCCACTGGCTGCTAAATGCCAATCCAAAGCTGAGAAATCTTTTTTACCAAATTTTTTCTCATCTTTAACAAACCCTTTAGCCTTGCGACACAAATCTTCGCTTAGTTGATAAGCTCGTGCAAAGGGATAGTGAGTCTTAACAACACATATCCCTGCACAGGCAGTGAGAGGATTTTTACCATTTTCATTGCCTACAACTAGCTGTTTCTCAAATTCTTGCAAAAAAATTGCCGCGAGTTCTAATCCCAATCTTCCATCACAAACGAAGGTAATGTCATCACCACCGTAGACTAGAGGACGGAAGGGCAAGTAATTATCTTTGATCTCAAACTGACCCTTTACTTTTCTTTTTCCCTCGGAATCTACCTTAATTGATTTAACCAGTATCTCTACCACTTCTTTCAGCGCATCAATACCAGCCTGATTGACGCTGTGGGATAGTTCCCGCATGGCGATAATGTAGTCTCGATTACACTTATCTTTGCCAAACTTTTGAAAGCGTTTACCCATACCATTGCCATCAGCATGAATCACAGCCGAATAGCTGGAATCTCCTTCAGAACGACCCATCTCGTCTGTTCTTAGAGGGAATTCATAGGAACCTAAAGAAGTGACAAACATTTGTTGCAACTTATCGTTAGCTTGAGGAACAAATTTGAGTTTTGCATCAATCTCTGTTGAAATAAGATAGGGTGCGTCATCCTCAAATGGCTCGCTCATCTTTACGCCAACTAACTGAGTCGATCGACAAGTTGCAGTCACACCCAAACCCAGCAATGGTGCAGAGGGTATCCGGCTGCGCTTTTTGGCATCTAAGTCATTTTTCATCAAATTCTGAACGACATCATATAGAGATTGACTATCCCAATCAAATTCTTGATGAACAGCTAGAAGATTAATTCCTGGTGCCTCTTCTAAGATTCGCTTGCTCAAAATTTGAGTAAATTGCACGGCATATTGCTTGTCTGAAAACAACAATACTGTATTGCCGCCACCTGCATAAACTAATTCAGCAGCTAGTCCATCATCTTCAATACGTGGTTTGGCATCTGGTTGATGCTTTTTAGGATATTTAGGATTGAAAGCATAAACTTTGCGATTTATATCTTGGCGCGCGAAGGTATCTAAAGCTTCTCTAGCCCAGTCATCTGTTGCCTGAGAAACTAGGTAAGAGGCACCAATATTTTCGCGCAGGCGGTTACTACCAAAAATGTAGGGTTGAATTCCTGTTGTGTCTAGTACAGTGACAGTAAAATTTTTCATCTTGCATCCTCATCATTTTGCTTAATCCATTCTGCAATCCTGCTCGCTAAATCCATTAGGTCATCACGTCCAAATACGGCGATTTTGTGGTTTCTTTGCCCACTTTCGGGAGCCGGGTTAAAAACATTTACAATTTCTGTTTCAAGGGCGTTAACATCTTTTTCGCTAGCACAACATACTAGAGCCACTCGCGCTTCATCCCCACCGAGTTGTCGCGCTCTGATGTAAGCTTCAAATAGCTTCGACTTGCAATCAGATTTACGAGCGATCGTTGTACAAGAGATCGCAAATAGCTGATATCCTCGCATGAAGGCAACATCAAACTGAAATTTAGTATTTTTCGGATCGATTGGATTCCGAATCCAAAATGAAGTAGCGCTATCGTAAATAGATAAGTCTTCAGGAATTTCTTGCACTTGTTGTAAAACATAATGCTCTAACCATTCGCCGTCTAACCATTTACAGGCAGATTCTAAGCTTTTAATTCCTTTCTCCTTGATAGCATGAAGTGATAAATTTTCACCCACAACTCCTAAGTGACTCAAGGTACTCATGATGTTTTCCTTAGACTTCAGTTTCTCAAGGCTCAAAGTAGAAATCTCTGTTAGCTTAGTTTCCTTTTTCCATTTATTTTTATCTTTTTCATCTCTTGCTGCTTTCCGCAAAACTTCATTACACCAATCACGCCATAGTTGCACTAAATCACCATTATTATGAAATTCAGCAAAGGCTTTTGCAGCTTCAGGTAATTCCGGCTTGTCAATAGGATCTGACTTGTCTTGCCACGTCCATCCGTGTATTTGAAACACTTTGGCAAGTTTGACTGGCAGCACTTCTGGTTTAACTTTGATCGGTTTGATGGGAGTGTTCTCGCTGTTTATGCACATCTCCAATCTACGCGGGTCAAGATAGCTAAACACAGTCTGGGGAAGCTCTTTGCTAAAAACTGCTCTGTAAGCGTGTACAGCCATCGCCTTCGTACCGCCCGTATAATTCAATCCAATTTTTCCATCCTTGATAGTTTCTAGCTTAGAGCGAATTGCCTTTTGAATCTGATAGGCATCAGCTTCGCCATCGTTGAGCGGCACAAGTTGAGCTGTCTTTAAACCAATTGGTTCCCTACTCAATATTGTTTGCAGACACTTGGCTGGCTTCTCTGTACCAGTCGTATACACAAGGTAGGGCGTACCTCCTGGATTTAACAAAAGTCTCGCTGCTACATAGTTAGGCAAAGGGTTCTCGCCAATCAGCAAAAACAGGTGGTCAACTTTGTACTTGTCGAACTCAGATGTACTCATAAAGCCTGTCTCTCCGTCTTGCTCAACTTGTACGCCAATTATTGCATACTATCGGAAACACCCCCTTCCGATCGCCCTTACGCTATAAAACACAATTTAAATCCCTCAACCCACCATGAACCCAACATTTCGCAATCCGCCACACCCCAGACTCCTAGAGGATTTCGCCAACGGAACTCTCGACCAAATGCAAAATCTCACCCGCGCCATCAGGTTATGGGTTTTGGTAAGTTGGCTGTACAGCGACGAGGGATATATTGCCCTTAGCAGCCCCTTTACCTATGCTGATTGGCGCGAAGCTTTCTTTGGCAAAAATTACAAAGATGAAAAGCAGGAAGATATTCTTAACTATCCCGACCAAAATTGTGCCTGCAACAAAACAACGCAACAGTGGTTGACAAAAGGGAATGTATCTGTAAACGAGTGGCGGCATTCTTTGCGAAAACAAATAGCTATTACCGATGCTGATTTAGACAAGCTCTTAGCAGAAAAGTTATTCGCTCAGGTGCGAAAATCGCTGCAAAATGACTTCGATTTATTGGTAAGCCGGAATTTGCTACAACGATTAACCAGCGTGACTGGTAGAAGTAAAAACTACCGCCGAGTTGAACAAATACCGCCAATTTCCAGCCCAACAGAAAACCCCAATACAGACACCAATTTGACTCCAAAAACACAGGCTTATCTCGCTGCTACTTTGGGGATGTTTAGTTTTCTCGACCCAAGTTTGCCTTTATTGGCCGACCAATTTTCAGAAGAGGTAGTTGATGAAGATAATCACCGCGTTTTTTTGTACGTTGATTATCTCGTACCCGAATCTAGTCCCATGCAAGATGCTGTCGATCAATTTCAGAGCGAGTTGCAGGAAATGTGGGATTCTCAAAATATCGCTCCTTTGCTATTAACTTATCGCAGCGCTCATCAAAATCAGATTAAAGAGTGCGTTGTTTATCCTGTTTGTATTTACTTTATGGATCGAGCTAAATATTTGTGTGCCTACGGCAGCACCCCCAGAGGTGAAATTAATTGGTACAAATATCGGCTCGATCGCATTATTTCAAAACGTCTAGAATCCTTGGATTGGCAAGATTATCGGGTTCCCCAATTACTCAAGGAAAAATATCAGGAAAATCACCTGCCAACTCCCAAAACAGTTAACGATATGTTAAAGGAAGCTTGGGGCTGCGATTTTTATAAAGAAACTGCGCTGATGGTATTACGGTTCGATCGCACTTTTCATCAAAGTTATATGCAGGGAATCAGCATTCACTCTACCTGTAACGCCATAGAGTACGATCGCGCCGCCACATTAATCACACAATATACTCCCAACCCAGAACATCGATCGGCACTTTTACAAATCCTCCAGTCTCGCCCAACCGACGATGCTTACTACCAAGTCACTTACCGAGAAACAGACTACTACCCGCTGAGGTGGTTGCGCGCTTTAGGTTCAGAAGTCGAAATTCTGCTACCTTGGGACTTGCGACAGAAAATGGCCGTAGAAATCCAAAAAACTCGGAACTTGTACCAATAGTCTTTTGCTCGATAATTATCAAAGTTATTGTGGAAAACTTGCCGATTTCTGTGGAAAACCCCCCTTTTCCTGTGGAAAACTGCTACTAAATTAAGTGCGATCGCTCTCACCCGATTGATAGGATTTAAAAAATTGGAGGAATTGCGGTAAGTAAAAATACTTTCCCGATTCTTCAATTAATCCGTGTATCCGTGTCAAAATCACTGGTTGTGCCTTCATTTTTCAGCATCGTAGCTAATTTGGTCGGACTCGTAAGCCGGCGGCTCAACGTGAATTAAGATGCGTACAGGGCTGAAACGTTCTTCCAAACGGGCTTCTACTTCTTCTGTAATCCCGTGAGCAGTTTCTACATCGACAGCATCGACAATCATGTGCATATCAATAAATACTTGACGCCCTACAACCCCACGGGAGGCGATCGAGTGACAGTTGACAACCCCCGGTACATCGATCGCGATCGCGTGAATAACTTCCGGTGCGATCGCCATTTCATCCACCAACCAAGGCAGATTTTCCCTTAAAACCTTCCAACCGCTGCTAAACACCAAAATAGCCACAGGAAAAGACAAAAACACATCCAGGAATTGTAATTGAGGTATATTCCAAACCTGCCCTTGCCAAACACCAATCAACCCGCCGATGACCATAATTGTCACCCAAACATCGCTCATCGTGTGCTGAGCGTCAGCCACTAAAATCGCGCTACCGAGACGTTGGCCAACCCTGCGCTCGTAAAAAGTGACAAAAATATTAATTCCCAGTACAATCAACAAAATCCACAGTTCATTTGGGGATATTTTGACAACTTTACCCCCGTTAATCAGCCTTTCAACAGCACCGCTGAGAATTTCAAAACAGGCAATTCCCAGAAACGCAGCTATTCCCAGAGCTCCGAGAGCATCAAATTTTTGGTGTCCGTAGGGATGATCGCGATCGGGCTGCGGATTGGCATAATGATTAGTTACCAATCCTAAAATATTATTAGCGCTGTCCGTGACGCTGTGCAAAGCATCTGCCAGCAAACTGAGGGAACCAGTCAGCCATCCCACCGCTGCTTTAATTGCCATCACCAGCAAATTTAGCAATAAGGTAATTATTAAAACCTTGCGGACTTCGGAACGGTTATCGGCAACCATAAAATCTCCTCGCTCGGCCGTCAAGTTTTCTGGTTTCTAGTTTAAAGCTTATCAAGTCATAACAGGTTAAAACTCTTGCTGAATCTAGCTTGCGACTAGATTTATATTCATTAATTTAGCCTAGCTTCTTGAGACAAATTTTAATTAATAGCAGTTTCGCCGCCCAATTTAGTTGGCTGGTACTTCTTTTAGGTTATTGTATATTTTATCATTAACAATAGTATGTTAAATTTCATTGCCCATGTCTCTTTCTCCGCTGACACTGAATTTAGTCGAAGGTTCTGTCTCCTTTAGCTTTTCCCCGCAAGCCGCGCGGGATTTGCAAAGCGAAATTGCAGCTTTGATGGAAAGCTTGAAAGCTGTAGCAGCCAAAACCGCTGGCGCTAAAGCTTCTCCCCAAAAACCGATGGAATATCGGTATGCAGGAGATGTCTTTTTGGAGGTTTTCTGCAACCCGAATATCTGGCCAACTCCTTTTGCTGCGAAAGTGCTGATTACGGTTCGGGACGATCGCGTGCGCGTCACCACCGAAGCCGAACTCAGCCGCCTGCGTGACGATCTCGCTCAGTATATCGAACAAGTCGGTTGAGAATCTCAACCTGAAACCCGCCCGTTTGTCAAGGTTAAATTCCCATTAGAATCATTGGGGTTTTGGCTTCAGTAGGGTGCGTCAGCTAGGGTTCTTTTATCGATAATTAAGAGACTCTCTTCTGACGCACCCTAGGACTAATTGGCTTCAGTAGGGTGCGTCAGCTAGGTTTCTTTTATCGATAATTGAGCATTACTCACAAGTTAAGCTAAAAGCACTATTGTCAATGAGTAATCTTACTCATATTTTACCTGTTGACCCAATTAAAATATGACTCCATTTGTTCCTTTATTGTTGAAAAAAAATTGTTAGGGACTTCTTTGAGTTCCATGGAAAGGAGAAATAATTAGCCTGACATGAGGTTTTCATGCCTAGCTTAACAATCCCTACATCTTGATTTTTAGCGTAGGCAAAATACTTAACTAGGTCAGAAGCTAATCCTTTTTGATATGCCACAGAAAAATGAGACCTTCCCCGATAAATCATTTCTAATGAAACACGTTCCATTGACACTCCTAATTCATCCGCAACGGCATCTCCTAAGTCTACCAAAACCGCATAAAATAGCCAAGTATCCCAAATCTCGATCGGGATTCCGTTGGACAAACCTGTCCATAAATAACTTAAATTTAGGAGTCTATTTACTGTACAAAATGCGTTTTCTATTCGCCAGCGTTTTTGATATAAATCTGCTACTACATAGGGGGCAATACTTCGGGTTTTCGGACAGTTTTTAGATAAAATCGCCAGGAAGTCTTGGAGCTAATTTGTACTAAAATTATAGTCAGATATGGTGTCTGTTTTGTGCCTGCACCTATTTTAATTATCTGGTATTTGACATCATAAGTATTGGTTAATACCCGCTCGATTTAATAAAATGCACCTTTCTTAATTCGAGTGAGCAATCCAATTTCTTGCTCGATTATTTGTGACCAAAAAGCGAAGTGATAGAAGCCTCGATCCAATAATAGTAAGGTTTTAGGCTTAACTGTTTTTAGTAAATCTTCCTCCCAATTAGTATCTGCTTGTTTGGGATTTTTCCCAAACCAAATTTCTTCGGGAATATGAGTTACTAGGTCTATGATTACTCCCATTTTCCGGCTAATTGACCAATTGGCACATCTGATAAAATTTCGAGTTTACGAAACAATGCTTCTAATGTTGAGCCGTCAGCTATCCAGATATTTTAAAAGTTTTTTCAGGCAAATTGTACGCTATCTGGTAATGGTCTTGATTTTCTTGTTAACCATTTTTGTCGAAAATGAGGTAGTAATTGTTTAAATATTTTTTCAAATAAAAATGCGGTCAAAGTTAAAAATCTGAGCGATAATGCTTGTTGACTAATCTTTTGTGGCTCACACCATAAAAATCCCTCTCTATTTAATAATCTGGTTAATTCTGTTACTCCTGCTACGGGTCGCCATAATAAACTTAATATTGCTGCCATCATTAATGGTAGTGTCAGAATTCTATCTCTTAGATTTAGTTGCCGATAAAAACTTTTTTGGGCCGCCATTGCCGGAATTAATAAATCTTCCAGGTGATTCGCGATTACTTCATTTTCTACTTGGGGACGTTTTTTTTCTTTTCATGATCTCGGTTGATTCGTTTTTTGCGACTCATAACTGGTTCAATTATCGCTCAACTGCTTGCCCGGTAAAGGTTTCATCCCATTTTACCTTTGTTGGTCTACCCCCTTGACAATTTGCACTTTTTCTTAACTTGTCACAAATGTACATAGTACAGATGGTTGCGACTTCCTTGGGTGGAACTTCTCAGTTAAACCTGTCGGGTAAATTCATTTCAACACCAAGTCAAAAAGCTACAATTAGCATTAAGGCAAAAGTTAAAAAAGTGATAAAAGATAGTCGTTTCACTCTCGAACATCGAATCAACAACTGTGGTTCGGTGCTAAGAGGGTGGAGAAATTACCATAGATTCTGCGATATGAGTCAACACAACCTGTGGTCACTGCGCTATTGGTTATGGAAATTCATTCGGAAACAAGGAAGATACAACCGTTATCAAACCAATAAGGTTATAAAAAGAGCACTTCCTGCGGTTAGTTGGTCAGCCTGCAAGTTTGTCATTGTCAAGGGAGATAAATCACCCTATGATGGCGATTTTGTTTATTGGTCAAAACGAGAGAATGCTCACTACGATGGGATAACGGCACGACTTCTCAAGAAACAGAATCACAAATGTACAGAATGTAATATATCGTTCATGTCAGGTGATATTGCAGAACTACACCATATCGACGGCAACCATAACAATTGGAAACCTATAAATTTGGAAGTTCTACATCGTGAATGTCACCAGCATCAGACCGTTCATGGTCAGGTGAGAGTCCGAACAGCGGGTTAAACCCGACTTACTAGGTGTCAGACTAGGAGCCGGATGCAGTGAAAGCTGCACGTCCGCGTTCTGAACCAGAGGTGTCGTGTGGTAACACAGGCATCGACCCTAATTGAAGGAGATGTGTCCTCAAGCAATTGAGGCATCGACTCTAATCAAGTGAACAAACCTGACGGTCAACTGAGTACAGTTAGACCGCAGGCTTCTTTTTCCTTTTTTTCAAAGGCTTTTTATAGTGAGGTAGTTCCACCCCCACTCGCTAATATAGTATCAGAGTATTTCCCGAGCATCTTGGGGTATAAAAGAATAATTGTCGGTTTCGGTACCGAAACCCGACGAGCCTTTCATCCCAAGGAGTAATTCCCAACGGGGTACGGGGTTCCGCGCTCTGATTAATCCCCTCTAAATATACGCCCAAGACTTCCCGGCTGGTAGTTAACTAAACCCTTCCTCATCCGCCGGGTCGCCGTAGGGGTCTTCGCTGGCCGGAGTCAGGTTGCCGAACATTCCAGCATCCGCTACGTAGTCTGCGGGGTCGCCGTAGGGGTCTTCGCTGGCCGGAGTCAGGTTGCCGAACTGTCCGTAGTCGGTACCGGCGTAGTCTGCGGGGTCGCCGTAGGGGTCTTGGCTGGCTGGAGTCAGGTTGCCGTACTGTCCGTAGTCTGCGGGGTCGCCGTAGGGGTCTTGGCTGGCTGGAGTCAGGTTGCCGTACTGTCCGTAGTCTGCGGGGTCGCCGTAGGGGTCTTGGCTAGCTGGAGTCACGTTGCCGTACTGTCCGGGATTTGAGGCATCTTGGTAATTGCCGTCAGGATCGAATTGCTCGCTGTCTGGCCCAACGATCGCATCTTTTAACTTCCGCAAAAATCCGTCTACCATGATAAAGTTCCTCTTTTTTTAGGTGTTGAAAAACGACTGTTTTAGATTGGGAATCCCACATTTAATTGAAAGTCAGGGAACCTGCAATCTAAAATCTAAAATGCTTAGACTACTGTGCCGGAACAGGACTTGTAGCTTCAGGCAAGCTAGTAAGGTCTCGACCAGTATTTTGGTTGTTGTACCCCTGGAATTCGCGGTAACGCACTGCCTCGGACTCCGGAACTGTAATTCCTCCCGGCGGGGGCGTTACCCAGACCGCGCGATTCTGGGCATCGCGGTAGTAAACGCGACCGTTTTTGGAAAGGTAATGTTTTCCCTGCGGCCCCTTTTCTTGTTTATTTTTGTACTGATTGTAGATGTAGTAAAGGGCGGCGGCTCCTGCTAAAGTAATCCCTACTTTTTGAGCATTGCTCAGTCCTTTTTTCGCTTGTGGGGAAGGAGTGGGGGCGCGATTAGTTTGCACTCCTCCAGCGCGAGTGTTGTCAACAGGAGGCGGGGGAGCGTAAGTTCGCTCGTCAGAACCGCAAGCACTCACAAAGGGAAAGGTCAGCAGCGTTGTCAGCAGCAGAGCCATGAAGCGCGATCTTTTGGGTTCGGGTTTGATTGTGTTCATTGCCGCTCCGAATTGTCGGGATTATAGGTAGGGTGTGTTCTGGCGAGGTTAAGGAACCTGAGCTGCTGCCAACTGTTTTTAGAGTAAATTAATTTCTCAAAGCAATTTTGACCAAAAAAGTAGTTGCTGAGAATTTATCAACAGCGCAGGTACGGTATTGCGTTTCTAGATTAATCATCCTCAAATCTCTTGATGATTTACTCATTCCAGGGATATAAATAAAGTTTCTTTTATTTCAGTCTGGAGGTATATGCAAATGCGCGCCTTCGGGTAAAAATAAATTCCGTTTATGGACTGCTCAAAGCAAAGTGAAGCAGACGGAGGGGGGCGAGTGCCAAGCTCAAAGCAGCACTAGCGAGGGAAAGGAGGCGGGATTTATAAGTTAGGCGGTGTTTAATTTCGCCAGACTGCTTGTGGGAGATGCCTGTATTTTTTTGTGGGAATTGTGGAGAGGTCGATCGCACTATTGTAGAAATCTCTTAACAGCGAGACAAAGCCCGCGAAGCTTTTCGGATATTTAGGAAAATAAATAATTTATTTACTGCTGGATTGTCGATCGCAGTTGTATTTATTGTGGCAAAAAATCTAATTTTTTATAACCAACAAAAGCAACTCAAGGAATTGCTGCAAACCAAACAGTGCGGCGAGCGACAGTTCGCTTAAATTTGCCGGGATGGGCCGAATTCGAGAATCCTAGCTTGCAAGAAAATCAAATGCCAGATGGCAAAATTCACCCTTAATGGCAGCCCATAAAACAATCTGGTGTGTCATTACTTGTCAACTTCTTTTCATTCTTTCCGCTCTCTGTTTCTCTTTCTCTGTGTCCTCTGTGGCCTCTGTGGTTCATAAAAAAAACCGCCGACTGACTGACAGGCGGCGGTTTTTTTAAGCAACTAACAATCGCCTAAAATTAGTGAGCAGAACCGTTACCGTGATACTTGTCAGTATCGTAGAATCCGTTTTTTGTGCCAAAGAACAGACAACAAACGGTGAAAACTGCTGTCAAGACTGCTAAAACTAACTTAACGTCCATAATTTACCTGCTGTTGTTGAGTGAGTGCAAATACTCAGATTGTAGAATCTTTTTGGCTGGCGCGGCCATCTACCAGCGTAGCGCCAGATTTACTGGGATGCTCGCTGGTGCGGCAGTTTCCTGACGGCGAGACGATTCGGGGAATGATTGTCGAAACCGAAGCTTACGGGCCCGGAGATCCCGCTTGTCACGCTTACCGACAACGCACTCCTCGCAATGAGGTGATGTTCGGGCCTCCGGGTATGAGCTACATTTACCTAATTTACGGGATGTATCACTGTTTTAACGTGGTGACGGATGCAGAGGGAGTTGCTAGTGGTGTGCTGATTCGAGCTTTGCAGGTAGATGTGGTTCCCCAAGAATTCGCTGCAATTCCTGAGAAGAAGCGATCGCGCCTCGCCGCCGGGCCTGGGAAACTGTGTAAGGTACTGCTGATCGATCGAACTTTAAGCGGTTTTCCCTTGGGTGCAGGCCAACCGCTGCGATTGGAACACCGGAGCGAGCAATTTCAGCAAGCTGTGGAGGAGGGTACAATAAATTTTGTCCAAACTACGCGGATCGGGATTTCTCAAGGCATGGATTTGCCTTGGCGCTGGTATGTAGGGAACTGTACGGCTGTGTCACAACTCTAGTAATGTCAAAGGTATCAGCGTAAATTTTGTAGCTTATCTTCGTGAAATTATGGCTTACTCTTCTGAAAACCCGATCGTCCAACTCAAAAAATGCCTGACGCTGGCTCAGGATGTTGGTAGTCACAGTGAAGCCAACCGGGCATTCCAGCAATTGTGTGGGATTATCGATGCTGAAAACCCAATGGCGGCGCAACTTTTGGAGATGCTATGGGAAGAAGCAATTATGGCGAGGCGATCTGCCTTATTTTGGCAGCAAATGAGCGATGTTGAGAAAGATATGGCTAATAGAATGATGGAAAATATGACGCAGATGCGGCAGAATTACTTGCGGCTGATGCAGGAAATGTAGGAGTTGGTAATTGGTAATTACTAATTGGTAATTTTTCGGACTTTGCCAACAGGCGTAGGGTGCGTCAGCGCCGATATTTGATACCGATCGAACAATTTGTTTCTGACGCACCTTACAATAAATTCTCCTACTTCATTAAAGCAGCGCCGCGGTTGTAAAGTTCGCGGGCGTAATCAGTCCAAGTTCCCTGTCCCCAATAGCGGAAACAGCTTGTTTGCACCAACAAATTGTAAAGCAAAGCTTGCTGGTATTCAAACTGCTTAGTAACGGTGGCATCTTGCTGCACCAGCGGATCGTATTTTTTGTGAAATGCAGCGCTGAGTAGATTCATCGGTTCCAAGACATTTTCGTAGCCTTTCACCCAACTCAAATCGTTTGTCCAAGAAGCACCATCCATGTGAAAATTATGGTCGGTTTGCTTGAGTTGGGCGATCGCACTTTCCACTTTTTCCGGCGTTGCACTATCAGCATCGACTAGGTGCCAGATTTTGTGCTGGTTAACCCCTTGACAAATCGGATAATCATCAGGATTAACACCCGCCGCTTCAATTATCTCCAAATATTCAGTGCCGTTTAAACCAACAACACCGGATTTTCCCCCCCCTTGTTCGCGGTTTTCGTGCCAAGCTTTGACAAAAGCGCTGGGAAATTCATTCATCATCACGCCGCCATTTTCTCCGTCAGCAATCTGAGTGACTAAAGAAGGAACTGTGACATTGCCAATTTGCTGTTTATTGCGTCCTTTTGCTTCGTAATAAGGCTGCATTTGACCGACCAATTTCGTATCCGAACCTTGAGTTTTAATCAAAGCCGTGATGCTGATTTTTTCGCCGTGAGAATTGCGTGCAACCAAACGGTTGGGAATATATTTTTGGTCTTGCGACAATCCCGAACCGTCTGGATTTTCTACAGAATGTTCTTGCACCATCAGCCAGCGATAGCCGCATTCTTTCAAAGCTTTGATGTATTCGTAAAGTGTATCAGGGTGATTTGGAAAGTGCATTTCTGGGGGCGAAAAACCTTTGACGCGCTTCAGAGCATCAATGCCAAAAATTGCCGCAAAATGATGTTGCCATGCTTGAATTTGGAGCTTGATATCGGGGATTGGAGTTGAGGGAATGACGGCGTGACTCCACATTGTCCCCAGCCATTCTACGTGAGGTTGATATTGAGGATCGCAGGTAATCCGCTTGAGATTATCAAAGATATCGTCGCGTCCCATTTGGCGCAATCCCCACAATAAGTTGCCCGAATAGTCGAGCATAATTCGCGGGTTGCAACCTTCAGCAATTAGTTGGGGAATGAATTCTCCCATGCGAGAATAGCACCAAGCAAAGACTCCGGCGTTGTGATTGTCTCCTTGGTTGGGATGTTCAAACATATGCTGGAGATTGCAGATTAGTTCGCCGTTTGCACCGGCAGGAATTGTCGGTTGGTGCATATGCAGGGCGCAGGCGAATCCGGCTTGAATATTTTCCAGGCGCAGATTTGTGGTAGGTAGAAAGATTGGTTCGTTGCTATTGGCTGCGGCACTGATTTCTGCTTCGGAGCCGCAAATGTTGGGTAATCCTGAGTTGATTTCTTGTAAAATGGGTAAATTGGGAGATTGTGCGATCGCAGGCATAAATTTTTCTCAACAATTGTGGAGGGGCGCTGTCTGCTATTGCTAAGATAGCTAGATACTTTAACAGTAGCAGAGGATGTCTGCCAAAGATAAATTTCACAAGATAAGTCCGGGAGCGTGGCAGCTCCTTATCTTGGGTAAAATGTTTAACACATTTCAGGTAAATAGGCGAGGTAAATTATGAAATACGAAATCAAGGTTTTGGAACCGACGGATTTGTGGTACATCCAAAATAATATCAATCCAGAAACGAAGAAGTTTTATCATCCCACTAAGAATATTCCGTTGGTTCAGCAAGCGGAAATTAATTTGAATAATTCGGGAGTAATAATTCAAAAAGGTGCGCTGCATTGGTGTATTGGAAAATTGACCGAAAGCATCCAGGATACCCGCCACGTGATTCATCCGTCCAGAAATAAAAAACCTGTATCCGATGAAACTTGCCCGCCGAATTTATCTCGCGCAAGTCAATGCTTCAATTCTTTAATCTAAAATCTAAAATCTAAAATCTAAAATCGATTGACGGTAGGTGGAGAATTGCTGTTACAGCTTTGCGCGAGCAAAAAGCTATAGTTGTAGCTGCTACAAATTCACCGGCTAAGGTTGTCGAACTCAAACAAGGTGAAACTTTGATAGCTGATTGCGATTTGGTGAAAGGATTTACCAAGGGGATTGAAGAAGATTATCGAAAATTAGGTCATTTTGGCAAAGGCGGTGGAGAGGGTTATGTTTGGTATTATCAGGGGAAAGGTAAATTATTAATATGTGAAAATGATGCTATGGGTTTGGGTTGAGTTGTTGCATTTTTTTCGATCGGTATGAGAATGATGAGTGGGATTTATGTAAGATAAGGAGGAAGAAAGATCGCACACAAATTTGCAGGCATGAAAGTGTCTGAGATTCTCAAAGGTAAAAAAGGTAGTATAAAACAAGCACAGCTTCCGGCAAATTCGCCAAGTTGGGAAGAATTTAGCGAAATGATATGGGAGCAAATAGAAAGAGGTGCTGAATAAAATATACCCGGCTTTAAGATGGTTCGCAAATTGTTGAGCGATGGGAGATTTGATAGATGAAAAATAATGGATTTGACCAAGTAATATTATTTTTGCAAAAATTGCAAAAACAGGCTATCGATTACAGTTTAGCGCATCATCGCGATGAAGCTCTGATGGTAATTGTAGCTGTACCTGGGGAACGGTGGGAAATAGAATTTTTGAGTGATGGTTCGGTGGAGGTAGAGAAGTTTGTCAGTAATGGAGAAATTGTTGGAGAAGAAGCTTTGAGTGAGTTATTCGATCGCTATTCGGAACTAGACGAGACAAATGGCGATTTGACTCAAAAGATTGAGTTGACAAATGCGAGAAGATGAGTTATGTTTTGCGGAATTTGCGATCGAGTTGCAGCCATGCCGAAACGATATCGCCGATCGCAACCGCCGCAAATTCGGCTTCTGGGAGCCCGATCGCCCTGTATTCCCAATGGCCTACTTGCTTATTTGGCGAGAAACCATATACTTTGTCATGTTAAGAAAATATTTTTTTGATTCATCCAGGAGCGAGAAAAAAAATGTACATTGTACAAATTGCCTCGGAGTGCGCCCCCGTCATCAAAGCAGGGGGTTTGGGCGACGTAGTTTACGGCTTGAGTCGGGAGTTGCAGAATTCCGGCCACTGCGTCGAGATTATTCTACCGAAGTACGACTGCATGAGGTACGACCACATTTGGGGACTTCACGAGGCCTACCGGGATTTGGCTGTGCCCTGGTACGGCGGCGAAATCCTCTGTGATGTCTTGTGCGGCTGGGTGCACGGGCAGTTGTGTTTTTTCATCGAACCTCGCTCTCAAGATAACTTTTTTAATCGCGGCTGTTATTACGGGTGCAATGACGACAATATGCGGTTTGCATTTTTCAGCAAAGCCGCGTTGGAATTTTTGCTCAGAAGCAACAAGCGTCCCGATGTGATTCACTGTCACGATTGGCAAACTGGTTTGGTTCCAGTCTTGCTGTTTGAAATTTACAAATACAATTGGATGGAATATCAGCGAGTCTGCTATACCATTCACAATTTCAAACATCAAGGCATGGGAGGTGGCGATATTTTGGAAGCAACGGGTTTGCACAGACCGGATTATTATTTTGATTACGATCGCCTCCGAGATAACTTTAACCCTTTTGCTATCAACTTTATGAAAGGCGGCATTGTTTACTCGAACTTTGTCACCACGGTTTCGCCCCACCATGCTTGGGAAGCTCATATGGGCGAGTGTGGCTACGGTTTGGGGCACACATTGCATTTATATCAAGAGAAGTTTCGCGGGGTGCTCAACGGCATTGATTACGATGTGTGGAATCCTGAGACCGATCGCTATATTCCGCACCACTACAATCAGGAGGATTTGGCAGGAAAAGCCAAAACTAAAAAAGCTTTGCGCGATCGGCTGTTATTGCGCGATGCTGACAAGCCTATTATTACCTTTATCGGTCGTTTGGACGACCAAAAAGGTGTCCATCTCGTCCACCATGCAATTTATTACTCTCTGAGTAAGGGGGCGCAATTCGTGCTTTTGGGTTCCGCGACGGAAGCGGGAATTAACGATCATTTCCAGCACGAAAGACAGTTTTTAAATGATAATCCAGACTGCCATTTAGAACTAGGTTTTAATGAGGAACTGTCGCACTTAATTTACGCGGGTGGGGATATGATTGTGGTTCCCAGTAATTACGAACCCTGCGGGCTGACTCAGATGATTGGGTTGAGGTACGGCACTGTTCCTGTGGTGCGGGGAGTTGGCGGTTTGGTGAATACTGTGTTCGATCGAGATTACGACACCCGCCACCTACCGGAAGAACGCAACGGTTACGTATTTTACCAAACTGACTACTACGCTTTGGAGTCGGCGCTCGATCGGGCGATCGGATTGTGGTATGACTATCATGATGAATTTGAAAAACTCATGCTTCAAGGCATGAATTGTGACAATTCGTGGAAATATCCAGCTAAAGACTATGTGGAAATTTACGAGCTAATTAGACACAAATAATCCGTAAGCTGTTCAGCATTTAAATAGAATGTCAACAAACAATCTAAGTCTTGTGGGGTGGGCCGTCTAGCCCGCCCTGAATATGCAATTTAAATGCCTGACAGCTTAGGATCTCAGATGCTGCACCATTGTCAAGAACGGGCTCTGGGGCCCGTTCCACAAAGAATGAGTTTTCTCGCTTCACAGGCCGTCCAGCCTGTTCATAAAAGGCTTATTGAGAATGGTGCAACATCTCAGATGAAATTGTTGTGGGGAGTAGGGGCCCTAGCGTCCCGCCCGCCCGAAAAATACAACGCAAGATGCCCGACAGCTTATAACCAAGTCTTTTCGGAAAAAAACTGCCGGTTGAGCGAAGTCGAGACCGGATTTCTGACCACGAATTTCTTCATGTGGTACCCGCCACGTGATTTATCCGTGGAATCAATCCCCAATCTCAAATCGAAAATCCTCAAGAAAGAGCATTTATCCGTGGGGTCGCCTCTAAAATCTAAAATCTAAAATCTAAAATCGATTGACCAGCAGTGCGTCAGCCATAAAATAGTTACGCTCTCGATCATCAAATAAGAATTACTTGCATTAATATAGTAAAGCAATGACTATAGATGGCTGTAGATAGACCATCGTGTCAATTACCAGATGAAAAAATCTATCATTATAGAACAATGAGCATTTCTCGGCGTATTTTTCTTGCCAGCGGTACAGCAATGGCTGTCGTGGCCGTGGGGGAACTAACCAAAAAAGCCCCTGTCGCAGCCCAAACCGGCACTCTCAACCTTTATTCAGCACGTCACTACGATACTGATAATGAGTTGTACCAAAGCTTCACCAAAAAAACTGGGATCAAGGTTAACCTCGTTGAGGCGGATGCTGACCAACTAATTGAACGGATCAGAAGTGAAGGCGCAAATAGCCCCGCTGATGTTTTCATCACGGTGGATGGTGGGCGTTTGTGGCGGGCAAAACAAGCAGGTATTCTGCAACCTGTTTCTTCAACAGTCCTGACATCGGCAATTCCAGCAAGTTTGCGAGATCCTCAAGGTTTCTGGTTTGGTCTATCGCGCCGGGCACGGGTGATTGTTTACAACAAAAGCAAGGTGAACCCTGCCCAATTGTCAACCTATGAGGCGCTGACAGAACCTCGGTGGAAAGGCAAAGTTTTAGTGCGATCGTCCACTAATATCTATAATCAGTCTCTGGTTGGCGCTATGTTAGCAGCTCATGGAGCTCAAAAAACAGAAGCTTGGGCGCGAGGATTGGTGGCTAATTTTGCGCGTCCTCCAGAGGGAAATGATACGGCACAAATCAAGGCTGTTGCTGATGGGGTAGGCGATCTTGCCATTGTTAATACCTATTATGTAGCTCGCTTAATGAAATCGAAAGATCCAGCAGAAAAAGCGATCGCGGCGAAAGTAGGTGTATTTTTCCCCAACCAACGCGATCGCGGTACCCACGTCAACATTAGTGGTGGCGGTGTAGTCAAAACCTCCCGTAACAAAGCAGGCGCGATCAAATTCTTGGAACACCTAGCCAGCCGCGAAGCGCAACAGCTTTTTGCTAGGAGTAATAACGAATACCCTGTGATTTCAGGTGTGGCGATCGATCCTGTAGTGGCAAGTTTTGGTACATTCAAATCTGACCCTCTCAACCCTGATGTGTTTGGGAAAAATAACCCCGAAGCTTTAAAGGTTGCCGATCGCGCCGGATGGAAATAGAGGCTTTTTGAACAAGAAGCTACTCTTTGTGATTCGGCGGTTGAAACCGCCGAATCCCATCAACTTTAATTTTTAATTTTACCATCCGGCATGATAGCGCCTTTCAGGTTTGCCCCTTTCAGGTTTGCCCCAGTCAAATCAGCACTATTTAAGTCAGTTTCACTTAAATCGGCATTACTAAGATTGGCATTATTTAGTTTTGCACCTCGCAAAAAAGCCCCCTTGAGATTTGCATTACTCAAATCAGCATTTGTGAGATCGGCAGAAAATAAACCTGCTTTTTCCAGAGAAGCACCTTTTAAATTTGCACCTTTGAGATTGACGCTATCGAGTAAGGCTTCATTAAGTTTGACATTTTCTAGCATAGCACCTTCCAACTTAGCACCATTGAGATTAGCGCTTGTTAAATCAATGTCACTTAATTTGGTATCAGTCAGGTCACATCCTGGACATTGCTTAGTTTTTTGTAATGTTTCGAGGGGACCCGCCACCTGTTTTTGGCATCCAAAGGTGACAAAAATAGTAAGTAGTAACAAGGAAATTGTGCCAGTAGTGCGGTTAAACATTGCTAAGTTTTTATTAATCATCTTGATTTGTAAAGGTAAAAAGAAGATGGAAGAAGGGTTGATACATTCTCCTGAAACCCGCCAGGGAATAAATTCCCCCTCTTATAGCTAAAGTCGGTTGAAACCGACTGAAATCCTAGCTGTATAGTCGTCTTCAGACGACTTTCGCTATGAGACAGGGGTTTCAACCCCTGTCGGACTTTAGCTATGAGACTGGGGTTTCAACCCCTGTCGGACTATAGCTTTAAAAGAATCAATCACCTGTGCAAGCAGGGAAGAGATTTGGCGGTTATTGTGTTGAAGACTTGCGCGATCGCGCAATTTTCCAACTTAATAAAATAACCGGTAACATCCCCACTAAAACAATTGCCAATGCTGGGCCAGAAGCTTCAGCCAATCGCTCATCTGAGGCAAGTTGATAAGTTCGCACAGCCAAGGTATCAAAGTTAAAAGGTCTAATAATTATAGTAGCAGGTAACTCTTTCATTACATCAACGAATACTAACATCATGGCAGTTAGTAAACCTCCCGTCATCATTGGTGTATGAACTGTAACTAAAGTTTGCATCGGGCTATAACCCAAACTTCTCGCCGCATCATCTAAATTAGGCTTGATTTTGCCCAAACTTGACTCCACCGCATTTAAAGAAACAGCAAGGAAGCGAACTATATAAGCAAATACCAAAGCTGCGATCGTACCACTTAACAACAAGCCTGTAGAAATTCCAAAGTTTTCACGCATCCAACTATCAAATAGATTGTCCATTTTTCCAATGGGAACCATAATCCCAACTGCAATCACAGATCCAGGTACAGCATAGCCCATTGCCGCAACTCTAGTGCCTAACTGCACTCCTAAATTAGGATATAACCGTAACCCATAAGCCATAATCAAGGCAATAACTACGGCTAAAATTGCTGTCAGTGTTGCCAAAATTAAACTATGACGGGCAAATATCCAAAAGCGTTCATCTAAGGTGAGTTGCCAATTAGCTAAGGTCAACTTTACTAAAAGACATCCTGGCAATAAAAAACCCAAAAACAGCGGCATCAAACAAGCAGTTACCGCTAAGATTTCCCTAATTCCTTTAAGTTGATAAGTTTGTAGTTGGCGATAGCGGCTGCTAGCTTGATAATATTTAGTCCGACTCCGCGACCAGCGTTCTAGTAATATTAAACCCAGAACAAATAATAATAGCATCGCCGCTAATTGATTGGCTGCAATTCGTTCTCCCATGCCAAACCAAGTCCGATAAATACCTGTGGTGAATGTATCCACTCCAAAATACTGAACAGTACCATAATCGTTGAGAGTTTCCATCAAAGCCAGTGCTAAACCTGCTACAATTGCGGGTCTTGCCATTGGTAAGGCAACTGTCATAAAACTCCGCCAAGGGCTACAGCCCAGTATTCTACTAGCTTCTAGGGTACAAGTTGATTGCTCCAAAAATGCAACTCGTGTTAATAGGTAGACGTAGGGATATAAAACTAAGATTAGCATTAAGATGGCTCCAGGGAGCGATCGCACGTTAGGAAACCAATAGTCTCCATAACTCCAGCCAAAAATAGAACGCAAAGCAGTTTGAACTGGGCCGGAAAATTCTAAAAAGTCTGTATAAATATAAGCTAGGACATAAGCTGGGGCAGCTAAGGGTAACAGTAATGCCCATTCAAATACGCGACTGGCCCGAAAGCGACACATTGTTACTAGCCACGCACATCCTACGCCAATCACGACAACACCCAAGCCTACACCGATCATTAACCAAAAAGAGTTGATGATATAACGGGTTAAAACTGTATCGGTTAAATGTTGCCATGTATCTTTAGCTTCAAAAAAGATACTGGATAAGACACTGATCACTGGTATGGCGATCGGCAATGCTAAAGCGATAATTGCAACTGTCCACCCACTCGCCGATAAACCGCGTAAGGTCGATCGCCATTGGATTGTCCTGATTCCTGTTTGCTGTAGTGATTTTTGGGAATTTTTCATCGCTAGTAAAAAGTCTAGCCTGCTAGTTTATCAGTAGTTGTAAACATTTGTCAAGCCTTTATGATAATTAATCTCACTAAACTGGTATATTGTAGAATAGTAAGTTGTTGATTATTTATAGCAATAATGGCTCGACCGATAATTCTGCATTTGGATGGTGTAACAAAACAGTATGCCCAAGCTGCATCACCTGCGGTGGCATCTGTCACCCTGACCTTACATCAGGGAGATATACTGGGGTTGTTGGGGCCATCGGGTTGTGGGAAAACAACGTTGCTGCGGTTAATTGCGGGTTTTGAACAGCTACAAGCAGGGACGATCGCCCTAGCAGGGAAAACTGTAGCCAGTGTTAATATGTCAGTCGCGCCGGAACAGCGAGACATTGGTATGGTGTTTCAAGACTATGCACTCTTCCCCCATTTGACAGTCGCGAAAAATGTAGCTTTTGGCTTGACACATCAAGGAAAAGAGTCAAAGCATAATATTCAGAAAGGTGTCACCGAAGCATTAGCGCTGGTGGGATTAGAAGGATTGGAAAATCGTTATCCCCATGAATTATCGGGGGGTCAGCAACAGCGAGTGGCCCTGGCCCGTGCTTTAGCCCCTAGACCTGCGATTATTTTACTAGATGAACCGTTGAGTAATTTAGATGTACAAGTACGGTTAAGATTGCGTCAGGAAGTCCGCGAGATTCTCAAAGCAACGGGAACCTCTGGTGTATTTGTCACCCACGATCGCGAAGAAGCACTTTCGATTTCAGATTGGGTAGCGGTGATGCGTCAAGGCCAATTAGAACAGTTTGGCACTCCAGAGGAAGTTTATCAAGAACCAGCATCTAGATTTGTGGCTGAGTTTGTGACGCAAGCTAATTTTGTGTCTGCATCGCTGAAGCAGGATTTTTGGGAAACAGAAGTAGGTTGTTTTGCTGTTAAACGAGATTCATGTTCACAAGTTCCCTGTGATGTTTCTACTCAAGGAGAATTGATGATCCGGCAGGAAGACTGGAGTTTATACTTAGATGAAGATTCGCCTGTTGTGGTTTGCGATCGTCAGTTTTTAGGCAGAGAAAATCGTTATTGTTTAAAAACACCTTCTGGCGAAAAGTTATATGCACTCACAACCACAGGGAATGTTTTTCCCATTGGTTCTAAAGTTCGGTTATCTTGTGGTGATAATTCTCCCTTAGCTTTCTTTGTCGGTAAGCCTAAGCCATAGCTAATGACTAATTGCTAGTAGGGGAAAAATCCTCTCCCTCTTCCCATCTCGGAGTTTCCCCCTCTTCCTTCTTCCTTATACTTTCTGATAGGTTTTCTCTCTATCGCTGTTGTCAGGGAAGGGGCTAGTCACGATATCCTCTGCTTTTATACCCGCTGCAATCAGCGCTTGGCTTAGACCTTCCTCGAAGTTATCCTCTTCAATTACAACTTGATTATCGACTAAACGAGCATGAAACAGAATCGTGTCAATCCAGCGCTGTTTATCCCAGCCTGTAGCCAGAATCAGAAACTGACCCGAATCGACATCACAGACGGGGTAAAGCTGGATCGCTTGTAAACGGGGTTGGGTGCGAGTTGCTTCTTGCAGGGTTTTTTTGAGGATGTCTGCATAGCTTAGTGAGTTATCCATTGGAGAATCACCTCTTGACTTGGTTCGTAAACTAATAAGTTGATTTTATTTCGCTGGACGGCTAACTGAAAAATCGGTTTTTGAAAGTGTTTAATGTAGATGGCTTGGCTCACAGCTAAAAACAACTGACGCTCCGGTTCTTGGCCTTCCAATGCCCATTGGTAAAGCTGAAGCTGTCCCATCGTTTTTTCCAGTTCGCTGATGACTGAGGCTGAATCGAAGTCTTTGATTTCAACAGCGATTTTCTGCCCTTCTTTTTCCGCAGTAAAAAACTTTTCTGCTCCTAAGTCGGCTTTCAAAAGTGTCTGTTCTAACACTAAGACTAAAGGATCGTCCGTAATTGTCCACCCGTCTTTTTCGAGGGTGCGACGTAGAGAGAAGTGTAAATTATCGCGTCTAGACATTCGACATTCGAGAATTGAGGTTAGGAAAGATAAGCAGGGACTTTTTGAACTCCTATGTCTTGCAGATATCGCTTATTATGATATAGGGTAACACATCTGCGATACAATTTAAGTTATACGTCATATAAAACTGGTAGGGAGTTTAAATGGCAAGGCAACCAATTGTTCTCAATGGAATAGAGTTCAAATTCCAGAAAGATGCTATTGAACACTTCAGAAATATGTTGGAGCGCTATCGAAATGGTCAAAGCATAGCAGGTGATGATCGCGATATGTTACTAGCTCTTCTGGAGCGCCATCCTGAAGCAGATAAAAAGATTGGATGTGGTGTAAAACGTTTGTACAAAGATAGAACAGATATGCCGACAAGTTGCTTTTGGATAGAAAGAACAGATGGATCTAAAACAGATTTTTCTTATCGCACAGCGATTTCTGCTAAAGGAAAGTCTCTTTATCAAGATTTTTTAGAAGCCTGCCGTGCTGCTGTTCAAGATGATCTTCGGCTAACTAAAAAAATATTCTTTGAAAAGTTTGCCGATCAGGATGGAAGAGTTGAATGCGATATTACTGGTGATAAAGTAGCTATTTATGAGAGCCATCTTGACCATAAAAAGCCCTTGACATTTCAGGTTCTTGTGAACACTTTTATTGGCGCTAATGATATTGAAATAAAACCTGAAATGTTGTTAATGTCCCAGGATGCCCAGTTTCAAACAACTATGATTGATCAAGAGTTAAAGGATAAGTTTCGACGATATCATCATAAAATGGCGCAGCTTAGGGTTATTAAAGCGGAACAAAATCTTAGTCTTGGCGGCTCGGAGAGAATTCGGAAGAGCCGTAATCCTGTATTGATTCCTAATGAACTTGTAGGTGACTGACGTATCACATCCCTGTGGGAGTGGATTGACTCAGATTTCTGGTGCATCGCGAATTTTTCTGGCAGCCACTCAACAGGAAGGTTACATTTTTTCCAGACAGGTGAAATGCGATCGCCCGCAACTCCTTCCCACCGATCGCCCTCTTTTCCTATCCTAAAAAAATACAGCCACCACCAAGGATCAAATCAGATCCGGATCGATCGCCAATATGCCACCAACCCCGTCAGCAACGAATTCCCCTAGCTATCCCACCACTCTAACCATTGCTGAGTCTGATTTTGATAACTGCCTTCCCATAGGCCCCATTTTACTCCCATAAGTTCGATCGGCTACTGAAGGAAACAATATTACAAAATAAAAGCCTTTCATCCCCGGACTAAAGTCACCGGGATGAAAAGCTTTTGCACGTTTTGACCAGCCTTCAATCTGGTTGGTTTGACAGATTTAAGCTAATTTTATTCAAATGAAAGTATCTTAAATTTCGGACTTTTTTCCTTGCGATTCTGGCACAGCAACTTCTGAATCCGGCTGATTCAGAGCCATTTCTAGAGATTTTGCAATCTCGACTGGCTCAGGAGTACGCTTAGAAAATCCCCAGACAAACATCAAGACGATACTGGAAACTAGCAGCCATTGCGGCGGAACTAAATCGGGATTAATTACTTTCACCAACAATCGCATTCCCACGAACCCAACTGTAATGTAACCAGCACTTTCTAGGTGAACGAACTCATCCAGCCAGCGGATGAACAACCCTGCCATGAATCGCAGGGCAATAATTCCAATAGTAGCGCCTGTTACGACGATAAAAGTGTCGTCAGAAACAGCGATCGCAGTAGTCACGCTATCCAAAGAAAACGCTAAATCCGTAAAAGCAATCATGGGAATTGCTTGCCACACAGTCGCAAATCTGGGCCCGTGATGTTCTCCTTCGGAGTCTGTCTCTGAAGTAAAATGTTGGAAAACAAGCCACAGCAGGTAGAGAGCACCAAGCAGTTCAAACTGCCAGTATTGGATCACCCAAGTAGCAGTTAAAATTAGGGCGATCCGCAGTACAAAAGCAATTATCAAACCCAAGTTGAGAGCTTTTTGCTGATCCTTGGCATCTTCTAAACCTTTAGAAATAGAGGCCAGGGCGATCGCGTTGTCAGCCGAAAGTACAGCCTCCAAAGCCACCAAAACCAACAATAAGAAAAAGCCGTCAACTCCAAAATTGGGTGTAGCGTCGAGAAATTGATCTATCATTAACTATTTTGTGCACCTAAGATTGGCAAGGGTCGAGCGCAGCGCAAATTACCCGCTCTGTCTAACATTAGTTTCACCTTCACTTAAATCTTAACCTAACGCGGTAATTCTGTGGGAGGCGATCGTCCCAACAACCTCCGAAGGAAGCAGTCCCAGGAAACAAGGAAAAATTCTGGCGTTGCACAACTTGAGGAGGCTTCTTGTGGGTTAGGCGTTCCGCCTGCTGCGAAAATACACGCCTTCGGGCTCATGGGCCCATCCCACAAAACAATCAAAATCATCCCGCAATTATCCAACACCAAAATTCTCCCCCTCCGACACTCAAAAACTCCGCCACTGCGCCACTGCGCTACTGCCCCACTCCTCCCCGGACGCACCATTTGTGTTGCAAGTTGTAACAAATGATTCCCAAAAGCGCCAATTTGTCTCAAATTGGTGAAAGCTCGTCCCCGCGAAAAGGAGTTTTGCGAATATGTCTTTAACAGATACCCAAGTCTACGTAGCGCTCGTAATTGCTTTGATTCCCGGAATCTTGGCTTTCCGGCTGTCAACTGAACTGTACAAATAGTTTCCAGACAACAGTTGCGAACCGCAAAACGCCTGCCTGAGCAGTTAAATCTCTCGCATTACAGATACAGACAATTGCTGCCCCAGTGCAGTAGATTGTTTGTGTTCAGCAAGACGAGACTGCAAGGGCAGGCATTTTTATGGGGAAATTCCGTCTTCAGGCGTCACCTTTGTCTCAACAATTTTGGCTGTCAGCACCCTGACAAACAGCGGCGAGTGTGCGTTAAGCTCAGAATTTGCTCTGTTGAACTCTAAAACGTCAGTCTCAGGTATTTGAAAAAAAATTATGCAAGCGATTCAACCCCCCGTTACCCCACTGCGTCCCGTAAAAAAATCCCCTCGGGTTACTCCTCGTCGCAGCAGCCGCCAGCGTTCCTACCCTCACCAAACCCTCGCGGCCGAAACAGGGGTCAAGTTGGCAGTCAACATGGTACTTTCAGTCTGTGCCACTTCTGCTTTGCTTCAGCTTTGGCCTCACTACCGGGCGGTGCAAGAAAAATTGCACGAAATCCAAGCAGAAGTCAATCTTACCCAAGGGCGAGTCGATCGCTCGCGATCGGATTTTAACCGCTACTTTGACCCTAGTCTTGCTAAAACTGTGATGCAAGAGCAAAGCAACCAAGCTGACCCGCAGCAGCGTCCGGTGATTTTGCAAGAACCCAATGTACCCGAAGCCGAGGAATCAACCCCCCAACCTTAAGGGAACGGCTGTTTTGGGTTTTGATATCACGTCCGATGTGCATCATTCTTGTATGTCATTGGTTCGCACAGCGAACAATTACAGATGAATATG
Organism: Microcoleus sp. Z1_B2; assembly: GCF_036700325.1. Classification (NCBI taxonomy): domain Bacteria; kingdom Bacillati; phylum Cyanobacteriota; class Cyanophyceae; order Oscillatoriales; family Microcoleaceae; genus Microcoleus; species Microcoleus sp. Z1_B2. Next base: position 75,848 of record NZ_JAUBOQ010000010.1, on the reverse strand, counting down.
TCGGACGTGATATCACTTTTAAGGATCGCGAATTAAATAACTTACAATTTTAATTGTTATTGTGGGATGGGCGTCCCGCCCGTCCACTCATGACGGGCTATAAGAGCCCATCCCACTTTCAAGAGTGGAAGTTATTTAATTCTCATTCCTAAGTAAAAAATTTTTTAGATCATTCTTGTCTGTCGTGGCGAAGCAAACGCAGAGACAGACAGACCTGCGTATTGTCACCTGCTGCAAGCTCAAAACTGCAAACTCCGGCTTATACTGACTTGGCCAGCACGGTTTTTTCTTTCAGTAGTTGCAGTGCAGCTTGATATTGCAAGTCTGCTGCGGTGCCAATCTGATCGCGCGCGATGGGTTCCAAAGGTACTACGCGATCGGGCGAAATCCCCAGCTTGTTAATATCTTTATGGTTAGGCGTCTCGTACTTAGCAACAGTCACAGCCAACCCGGAACCGTCAGACAAATCAAACAGCGACTGAATCAGCCCTTTGCCAAAAGTCTTTTCTCCTACCAGTTGAGCTCTGCCGTTATCTTGCAGCGCACCCGCCAAAATTTCGCTAGCACTGGCAGTTCCCTTGTTCACCAAAACAATCAGCGGATCGTTAGTTAGGGCTTCTCCAGACGCTTCAAAACTGCCGAGAATGCCTTGTCTGTTCACCGTGTAGACGATCGTCCCGGAATCGAGCCACAAGCGGGCAATTTCAATCCCTGCTTGCAACAGTCCGCCCGGATTGTTCCGCAGATCGAGAATGTAGGCGGCGGCTCCTTGTTTTTCCAAGCGGTCGATGGCGTGAGCGACTTCCTCAGTAGCGTTAGCGCTAAATTGACTCAAGCGAATGTAGCCCACCGGCAAATTTTCCGACCCCGACTGCAATTCCGCGTAAACCGGATTCAGAGCAATGCGATCGCGCACTAGCTCAATGTCCTCAGCAGCGTCCCTTCCCTCGCGCCCCAAGGTGAGGGTAACGGGAGTGCCGATGCGGCCGCGCATTCGAGTTGCAGCCTCGTCTAGGCTCAATTCTGAGGTGGGAGTGCCATCAATTTTCAGAATGCGATCGAGGGGTTGGATACCAGCTTTATCCGCCGGTGAGCCGGCCAAAGGAGCCACCACTGTCAGGGTATTTGTCTGGGGGTCGATCGCAATTTGCAGCCCCACACCGGTCAATTCTCCCGAAGTGTTGACCTGCAAGCTGCGGTACTGTTCGGGTTTCAGCAGTCGAGTGAACGGGTCATCGAGATTCGCCAGCATCCCCTGAATCGCCGTGTAAGTCTGCTGTCTGTCGTTAAGCGGTTGCTTGACAGCTTTTTGGCGAATCGACCACCAGTTTTGAGAGTTAAAGCTGTCGTCCACATAAGAGCGATTGACAATTCGCCAAGCTTCGCTCAATAGCTGCTGTTCTGGAGTCAGCGCCGCCGCAGGCTGCGCCCACCCACCTAGAACTAGGACGACTTGGAGGCAAAGTACAATAGCAATCTGGGAAACTCGTCTGTGCATGATTTTTCTGTAAAATACCAGTAAGTATTACATTTTATAAAACATACCCTGAAAACCCTGTGACTTTAGTCCAGGGATGAAAGGGTTTTGCAGGATTTATCCTGCCTAATCTCTTTGTGCCTCAATGTAGGGTTTAACGGTTTCCGTGCCAATATTCCCAGCAGTCGAAACAAAATAGGTAGGTGTCCACAAAGTAGGCAATTTAAGGAGTTCAGGAAACTCCTTTCTCAAATGATGTGACAATTCCCGCATCCAGGATACCCGCCACGTGATTCATCCGTCCAGAAATAAAAAACCTGTATCAGATGAAACTTGCCGAACGTATTTATCCGTGGGGTCGCCTCTAAAATCTAAAATCTAAAATCTAAAATCGATTGACGCTCTTCCCTTAATCTTCCTGATAATTGTAGCCCGGTCATCTATTGGCTTAGCATTGATAAACAGATGAACGTGATCCGGCCTAATCTTCATCGTGATGATGCACCATCGGTTTTCATTGCAGACATCGCAAATAATCTGTTGCAGTCGCTCAGCAATTGAACCAGTCAACACTTTTTTCGTTTTTTGGGAATGAAAACCAAGTGATAGTTTAGTAGAGAGACGGCGTTGCTCTCATGTCTGTACTCATCAGGAGAAAATTTAGCCATATTCATTGACTTTTGTTTACGCCTACTGTAGATTAAACGCAAGACAAAGACAAGAGGTGAACTGCAATTGTTGACCAACTTTGCTTACAAGCTGCGTCCCAATCAAAGCCAAGCCTCAAAAATGTCAGCTTGGGTAGATATGCTTAGAAGCCACTACAACTGGTGTCTGAATGACAGAATTGTCCAATATAATCAACAATTCATCCAAGGTAGTTACTGCAACATTACAACTCGTGGCGAAGCTTCACCGCTAACTTGTTTTGTCAGCAAGAACGGTGCAACTGGGAATCCTTGGAAAGATTCTAGATTTGATAAGGATGGCCACACTAAAAATCCCCGTCGAAGTGCGACGGACATTCAGATTACAGCGCTACCACAACTGAAAAATGCTAGACCTTGGTACAGTGGAGTAGACTCAACAGTTCTACAGCAGAATGTTAAACGCCTAGACACTGCTTACAAGAATTTCTTTGAAGGTAGGGGCTTTCCTAAATTCAAAAACCGAAGTAATTTTACATCTTTTACCTGCGTAATGGGTGTAAAAATACAAGAAAATAAAATCTATCTTCCTAAATTAGGTTGGATGCGATTTTATAACTCGCGTCCAATTCCCAAGGGGTTTAGCATTAAGGCTTGCACCGTTAGAAAGCGTCAAGATGGTTGGCATATTTCTCTCAGGATAGAAGATAAATCCGTTCCTGAATACAGGGCTAGACCTCTCGAACAAGTGACCAAGATAATAGGATGCGATTTAGGAATTACTAAATTGGTTCATTTGTCTGACGGGTATCAGATTGAAAACCCTAAATTTTCCACAGCTAAAAAAACTAAGCGGACTCTGAAAATCAGACAGAGACGGGTTAGCCGCAAAGCTAAGGGAAGTAAAAACCGCCACAAGGCAATTAAAAAAGTAGGGCGTTTTCATAAAATAATTAGTAACAAACGTCAAGCACACCAATGGAAAGTTGCGAATAAAATTGTGTCTCGCAATATTGACGCAATCGCTTTAGAAGATTTGAATATTACTGGAATGATGCGTCGATGTAAAGTAAAAACTGATGAAAAAACAGGGAGGTTTCTTAAAAATGGACAATCAAGAAAGAAAGGATTGAACCGTGCTATATCTGATGCGGGTTGGGGTAATTTGATTCTGAAGATCGAGTATTTAGCTGCAAAGCAAGGCAAGGTCGTAATTAAAGTTAGCCCCAAATACTCCAGCACTGAATGCAGAAGTTGTGGACACATTGACAAATCCAATAGAGAGGGTGAAAAATTCATCTGTGTTGAATGTGGGTATCACGAACACGCTGATATTGGTGCAGCAAAAACCATCAGAGATCGAGCCTTGGAAATAGTACGTGGGGACTCCGCGAAACTTGGTGTTTGTCACCTAAACGCCCAAAAAATATCATCACGCTCAAAGAGCAAACGTGGTGAGTTTGGGAACCTTGGCAACAAGGATATTAGGGCCGAAATGCCTTAAGAATCACCGTGGATGCAAGCGCGGGGAGTGTCAAGTATTTTAGGTTTGTACGCTGGGAACGCTGTTGCAGATTTAACTCAGATTTGTTTCCCGACGGTCAGTCCCGAAGGCACTCGGATGTTTAGAAGAATCCTCGCCGTAGAACGGCGAGGAGTTGTCAACTACAAAATAGCAACTCGTCCAGTCGGTGCCAGCTATGTCCCCACAGAAACCATTAATTCTTGATTTTGCCAAGACAGACGCGATGAAAGTGATTCTCCCGCGCCCCGCAATCCTGTCGAGTCACGGCGCAAAGTGGCAAGGAATTCATGTCGAATATCACTGTCAGCCACCAAACGAATGTCCCGAACACTGTCTCGAACAGCACACGGTTGGCTTGATGCTCAATTCAGCAACACTAAAAGGAACAGTGAACGGGAAAAACTGCGGTAGCGAATCGTGGCAAAGCGGGCAGATGTTCATCGCTGCTGCTGGTACTTATTTCCAGTCAGTTGCAACCGGAGACTATGAATTTATGGCGATCGCTCTTGAACCTACCGACTTCGACAATACAGTTGGCGAATCGATCAATTCAAATTCCATTGAAATTATACCGCAATGGCAAACCCGCGATCCGTTGGTTCACGGAATTGCCTGGGCTCTCAAAACCGAACTAGAATCAGGCGGATTAAACGGTACTCTTTATGTCGATGCACTGAAAAACGCGCTTTCACTGCACATACTGCACCGATATGGCGCGAAAAAACCTAACCGGCGAGAGGTTGGAGGCGGTCTTGATCCCGGCCAATTGCAGCTAGTTATTCACTACATTAATGAATTCATAAACCGAGATTTGCACTTAAGTGAACTTGCTAATTTAGTGAACATTAGTTCTTATCATTTCAGCCGTATGTTTAAACAATCGACTGGATTCACCCCCCATCAGTACGTGACCCACTGCCGAATTGAAAAAGCAAAACAGTTGTTGAAAAAGCCGAAGTTATCAATAAAATATATCTCCCAGCAAGTGGGATTTCACGACCAAAGTCACTTTAGCAAGACATTCTGCAAAATTGTCGGTGTGACTCCTAAGAAATATCGCGATCGGCTTTAACAAAACTCAAGCCTCAGTCACATTAAAAGCAGTTTGTAGTTGCCAAGTATTTTTGCCTAGGGCTTGCGGGGATTCAGAAACCGGGTTGTTTTCCCGATCGGGAAACCTGTGTATTTTGGTACAAAACCCGGTTTCTTTGGTATTTAGGCGTAAGTTTTGTCGTATAAAAATCCTAGCCCGTCGGCGCTGTTACAATTCTTCATCAAATAGGGATAAATTCCGCAAGAAAATTATATTTTTCGCAAGTTTTCCGCAAGTATTTACAATACAGCAGAGGTGGTGCTTTTGTAGACTTGCTGGCATCAGATAAACCAGAAGTATCAGCTAGGTAAATTAATCATGTCTACTTTCAGTACCGGTACCAACTTTCCGGCCGGCACAAGTCCCCAATCCTTCACTGCCGAAAACTGTAATAACGATAACATTCCAGACTTAAACATCCCAGACTTAGGGATCGCCCCAACGACTGTTTCCCTAAAGTCAATGACTCAACCTTCCTCAAAAGCGATCGCATTTATCGATTCTGCCGTCCCCGACTGTCAAACATTAATCGACGGCATTATCCCTGAAACCGAAGTAATTAAATTAGAAACTAACCGCAACGGCATCGAACAAATTGCCGAAGTTTTGCAGGGAAATAAATTTTCAGTAATTCACATTATTGCCCACGGAAATCCCGGTTGTTTGCAACTGGGGAACGTGGAATTGAGTTGGCAAAATTTGATAGATAGCGCCGACAATTTTTTCAAAATAGTTAAGAAATGGGCGGGCGGGCTGACACCAAATGCCGAAATTTTGCTCTACGGGTGCAATGTTGCCAAAGGAAATATAGGTAAAGAATTTGTCAAAAATCTGAGTCAACTAACAGGAGCAAATGTTGCCGCTTCTAATAATTTAACAGGTTGTGCGGCAAAAGGTGGCGATTGGAAATTAACAGTAACAGCGGGGACAATTAAAGCTGCCATTGCATTTGTGCCAGAAGCGATCGCAGCTTACGGCCACGTTCTCAATACGTTTAGTTCTGGTGGTAACTTTAATGCGGGAACCAGTCCATCCTTTGTTGCGACTGGCAATTTCAATAACGATGGCATCTTAGATTTAGCTGTTGCTAACCCCACCACGAATAGGGTTTCTATTTTACTGGGAAACGGTCAAGGAGGATTTAACGCTGGAACTGATTTGACTTCGGTATTGCGGCCTACCGCGATCGCAGTTGGCAATTTTAACGGCGATAACTTTTCCGACTTAGCGATAACTTCCGCCCAAGGTGCGGAATTTAACAGCATTTATATCTTTTTAGGATCGGGTAATGGCAACTTTAACAGTCCGGGCTTTTTGGATGCCCTCGAAAATCCTAGCGCGATCGCTGTCGGCAATTTTAATGCTGATGATTTACTCGATATTGCCATTACTCAATCCAGTGGCAATGGTTTTGTACCTGAAGGCAATGTTGGCATTTATTTGGGAACGGGACAAGGCGGTTTTTCCACTCCTGTTACTGTGAATGTTGGGCAAAGTCCCAGCGCGATCGCTGCGGGAGATTTGAACGGCGACAATTTTCTCGATCTCGCCGTCGCCAACCAAAATTCTAATAATATTACCATATTATCGGCAAATGGTCAAGGTAGTTTTGGCAATCCGACTAATATTAATGTCGGTCAAAGTCCGAGTGCGATCGCAGTTGGAGATTTGAACGGCGACAATTTTCTCGATATCGCAGTCGCCAACAGCGGTTCTAACAGCATCTCAATTTTATTTGGAACAGGAAATGGCAGTTTTGCAATTCCGACCAATATTAATGTTGGTTTAAACCCAAGTGCGATTAAGATTGGCGATTTTAATGGCGACAACAGACGAGATTTAGCGGTTAGCAACAGCGGTTCTAATAACGTTTCAATTTTGGCGGGAAATGGAACTGGCGGTTTTAGCAGTGCGACCAACTTTAGCGTTGGAACAAATCCGAGTTCTATTGCGATCGCAAATTTTAATGCGGACGACAGACTCGATCTCGCAGTTGCTAACAGAGGTTCTAATAATGTTTCAGTTCTCTTAAATTCACAGAACACAATCAATTTTGGTGCAGCTACTTTCAGCGGGACTGAAGGGGATGCAGATACAGTCGTTAATATCCCCGTTACTATCAGCGGCGGCACTCCTTTTGCTGATGTCATTGTACCAATTATCATCGACCCCAACAGCACCGCTACCCAAAATTCAGACTACACCATTTCCCCTACCTCAATTACATTCCCCGCAGGCGGAACAAGTACAGAACAAAATATTGCAGTCACTATTAAACCTGACAATATCGCTGAGAATGCAGAAACAGTCATTCTCAACTTGGGTACGATCGCAGGTGGCATTGCAGGTACGACAAATCAAGCGACCCTAACTATTCCCAGTAACGGCACTATTTCTTATGCTATTGCCGCCGCTGTGGCTGCGGTAGCTGAAGGCAATACGGGAACTGTATCCGTTACTTTTACCGTTACTCGCAGTGGCGGTATCGGTGCAGCCAGCAGCGTCAATTATGCGATCGCCGGAACTGCTACAAACGGCAGCGATTACAACAATATCGGCGGCACTTCCGGAGCAACTAACGTTAATGGTACGGTTAATTTTGCTGCGGGCGAGACATCGAAAACGATTACTTTGGACGTTTTGGGCGACAGTGCGATCGAACCGGATGAAACTATTACTGTCACCTTATCAAATCCGATCGCACCAGGCCCGACTCCAACAATTACAACTGCTACTGCTACAACTACTATTACTAATGACGACACTGCTGGAATTTTAGTTAATCCCAATAGCGGATTAACGACAACAGAAGCAGGAGGAACAGCAACATTTACTGTCCAACTCAACTCTCAACCAACTGCTAACGTGACTGTTGGCTTAAGCAGTTCCAATGTTACCGAGGGAATAGTTTCTACACCCTCGCTGACATTCACTCCCGCCAATTGGAGTGCGCCGCAAACTGTAACTATTACTGGCGTTGACGACAATATTGCTGACGGCAATCAAACTTACAATATTGTCACTGCTTTGGCTGTTAGTACAGACAGCAGTTACAGCAATTTCAATCCTGTAGATGTCAGCGTTACGAATAGCGACAACGAAACTCCCGGCATTACCGTTAATCCCACAGCCGGATTAACTACAACAGAAGCGGGAGGTACGGCTAATTTCAGTGTTGTCCTCAACAGTCAACCTACGGCACCTGTTACCATAGCTTTAAGTAGTTCCAATCCTGCAGAAGGAACAGTTTCTACTAATAGCTTAAGTTTCACTCCTAATAACTGGAATCAGGCGCAGACGGTAACGGTGACAGGTGTTGGCGACAATATCGCTGACGGCGATATTGCTTACAATATTGTCACTGCTTTGGCTGTTAGTACAGACAGCAATTACAACAATTTCAATCTCTCCGATGTCAGCGTTACTAACATCGACAGCGATACAGTCGGTGTTACCGTTAATCCCGCCAGTACCACAGCAGCAGAAGGCGGTGCAACGGGAAGTTATACACTTCAGCTAAATTCGCAGCCAACCGCGCCCGTAACAGTCAGCTTTGACGGGGGGAATCAAATAAGTGCGATCGCCCCTATTAGCTTCGACGCTACTAATTGGAATATTGCCCAAACTATAACTGTGATTGCGACGGATGACACAGTTGTAGAAGGTACTCACACTGGCACAATCAATCACGCCGCAACAAGTACCGACGTTAAATATAGCGGAATTGCGATCGGGCCTGTCACTGTCGCCATTACCGATAATGACACGCCAACACCAACGCCCACACCAACATCGCCAACACCAACACCAACACCGTCAATTACACCGACGCCAACACCAACGCCCACACCAACACCAACACCTTCAATTACACCGACACCAACACCGTCAATTACACCGACGCCAACACCAACACCGACGCCAACCTCGCCAACACCAACACCGACGCCAACCTCGCCAACACCAACACCGACGCCAACCTCGCCAACACCAACACCGACGCCA
>NZ_JAUBOQ010000010.1:0-67001 GCF_036700325.1 Microcoleus sp. Z1_B2 | reverse complement strand
ACACCAACGCCAACAATTACACCGACGCCAACACCGACGCCAACACCACCAATTACACCAACACCAACATCGCCAATTACACCGACACCAACACCAACACCAACATCGCCAATTACACCGACACCAACACCAACGCCTACAGTTTTTCCGCCGACACCAACACCAACGCTTACAGTTTTGCCGCCGACACCAACACCAGTGCAAATCATCATGCCGCCGGCGATACCTGCTGATAATTTAGTCAGAAAAATCACTGTAGGTTCCAGTACCGGAAGCTATAAGGATGCTATCAGCAGCAGCAAGATTGATGATTACTACAAATTCAGTTTAGGTGCTAGGAATGACTTCAACTTGTCGCTGGGCGGACTGAATGCAGATGCTAAAGTTGAGTTGCTCGACAGTGGCGGAAATACGATCGCCACTTCCAACAATTTGGGCACCGCATCCGAGTCAATTAACCGCACTTTAGAACACGGTACTTATTACGTCCGAGTCTCCTTAGCCAACGGTGGAGAAACTCCTTACAATCTCGATCTCTCTGCTAAACCCCGTCTTCCAGGCATCACCACTACAGGTTCAGATGACCGAGTTTACAAAGCTGGAGAGTTGATATCAGTTATAGACGGAACATTCGCCCCCGCCACTGACATATCTGCCCCGCTGATTAACATCGATGATTTCCGCGCAGCACCGCGTTTTGCCGGAATAGACGGCAATGGTTTTGCAACAGTAATTTTGGATACTGGCATCGATCTAGACGACCCATTCTTTGGTTCTGATAGTGATTCAGACGGCATTGCCGATCGCATTGTCTACAATTACGATTACGCCTATGGCGATGACGAAGCTGACGACGTTGACGGACACGGTTCAAACGTCTCTAGTATTGCTACTTCCCAAAATGGAGTCCACACAGGGATGGCACCCCGTGCTAACATCATTCATCTCAAAGTTTTGGATGATACGGGCAGCGGCACTTTCGCGAATATAGAACAAGCTTTGCAGTGGGTGGTAGAAAATGCAGCGGCGTACAATATCGCCAGTGTGAATATGTCACTCGGTGATAACGGCAATTACAACACCCCCCAAACGAGGGGCATTAGCGATGAACTAGCAGAGTTAGCAGCACGGAATGTAATTGTTGTTTCCGCATCAGGTAATGCTTTCGGGCCATTGGGTTATAACAGCGTTCAGGGCGTTGCCTACCCCGCAGCCGATGCTAACTCACTCTCAATTGGTGCGGTGTACGATGCGAACCGGGGTTATCGGACACACGGCGGTGGCGCGATCGCCTATACCACCGATGCCGATCGCATTACACCATATTCTCAGCGCCACTCCACTTTAACAACCGTTTTTGCTCCCGGTACTTTGATTACGGGTGCTGGCCCTAACACCCCTTTGACTAGCTATTCCGGTACCAGTCAAGCTGCACCTCATGTTGCTGGAATAGCAGTGCTAGCGCAACAGTTAGCGCAGCGAGATTTGGGCCGCCGACTAACCCCAACTGAGTTTGTGAATTTCTTGCTGTCTACTGGTGTCACGATTAATGACGGCGACGACGAAGACGATAACGTGATCAATACCGGCTTAAACTTCAAGCGCGTTGATATGCTGGCTTTGGCTCAAGGTATTGTCGGCAACAACCCGCCAGTTGTCAATCGTTCTCTGTTTTCGCAAAGTGCAGCGCTAGGTTTTTCTCAAAGCGGTAATGCTTTTAATTTAGCGGCCAATACCTATACTGACCCCGATCCGGGCGACAGCATTAATTATTCGATCGCCCTGGCAAATTCTAGCGCTTTAAGTTCATCTGCATTTACCTGGAGAACCGATCGCAATGGCGGTTCCTACCGCCAACCAATTGCCGGTTCAACTTTCCCGGAAATTCCTTTGCCTTCCTGGCTAACTTTTAATTCGGCAACTCGCACGATTAATTTAGGCCCGACTCGCCCAAGAACGTTCAATTATTGGCTGAAATTAACTGGAACTGATGAATCTGGCGCGAGTGTTAGCGAGGTAATTCGGTTCAAGAGTGGTGGCCTCGGCGGTTTTGTGATTGACGGTTATATTGCTGGTGCTACGGTCTTTTTCGATGCCAACAAAAACGGTGTCCTCGATGCTAGCGAACCTTCTGCCACTACTGGCGATAACGGCGAATTCGATCTCGATCTCGACTCCACCATTTTCGACAAAAATCAAAATGGCGAACTCGATCCAGAGGAAGGCAATATTGTTGCTTTCGGTGGCATTGATACGGCAACTGGTTTGCCTTTGGAAACCCCTGTCACGGCCCCGCCTTACGCTACTGTTGTCACCTTGTTAACCAGTTTAGTAGCGGATTTAATTGACAAAGGAATTGACAGCGATCGCGCCGAATCTCTCGTCAAATCTTCTCTTTCGATTCCCGCTAATGTTGACATAACGGGTTTAGATCCGATCGCAGCTACCGAAAATGCGATCGCGGGTGGGGTAGAAACTTTGACTGCAATGGTCAAGGTACAAAACGTCATTACCCAAACTGCTGCTTTAATAGACGGTGGGTCGATTCTGGACAATACCGACAGCGTAAAAGCAGTTGTAAGTGCGATCGTTCAACAAATTCAATCGGGGACAACTCTCAATCTCAGCGATCCCAACCAGTTAGCAACAATTGTCGATCGCGCCGCCACAGCAGCCCAACAATTTGACTCGGATTTAAACACTCAGCAATTGTTGCAAATTGCCCCGGATGCAGCTAAGGTAATGGCCGCAGCAAATCAGCGCGTTGACCAAGTTGTATCCAACACTGCAACAGCTTCAGTTAACCGAGAAGTTGCCCGCGTGCAAAAAGTAGCCCTAGGTGAAACCTCTAAAGACTTAAAAGCAGTCGGTACAGGTACGAAATCGATCGCCCAAGTTATTGCCGAAAATACTGGTACTGCCTTAGATACCAAAATTCAACAAACCACATTGCCCGATACACCTGCCGTTGCGGTGATTGAAGGAGAAATAGATGCGATCGCAGCTAACTCCAATCTCACCGGAACTGACGGCGACGATAACCTCTCCGGCGACAGCGGCAGCGATACAATCGCCGGCAAACGCGGCAATGATACTCTCAGCGGTGTTGGCGGCAACGACTGGATACACGGCAATCAAGGCAACGATTCCCTCGACGGTGGCGACGGCAATGACACTGTTTACGGCGGCAAAGAAAGCGATAATTTGTTCGGCAATAATGGGGAAGATATCCTATTTGGAAATCGCGGTCAAGATAGCTTGAGTGGAGGGGAAGGCAATGACAGTCTTTACGGCGGTCAAGCTAGCGATATTCTGCTGGGCGGTAACGGATCTGATTTTCTCAGCGGTGAAAACGGCGATGACAGTTTGATAGGAGGAAATGGGAGCGATCGCTTCTTAATTTCAGCCAATTCTGGCAGCGATATCATTTTTGATTTTGAACCAGGCATCGACTTCTTCGTACTTGCCGAAAATTTAACCGTCTCGCAACTTTCTATTATTCCCAGCAACAGTGCAACCTTAATCAGCTTGACAGCAACCGGGGAAATTTTAGCTGCGCTCAATGGCGTGACAGCTAACCAAATTAGCATCAATGATTTCAGTTAAAATATTAGGAACAGGCAAATTGTGTGTCCCTAATATTTGTTCAACAATCACGGATGATGCAACCTGAATCGCTCTAATTCATCTGCGTTAATCTGTGTTTATCTGCCCTAATCTGCGGTTAAAAAAAGAGAATGTATTAACCGCCCCGGACAAGGGATTGACGCTGATTAACGCAGATGAATAAAAGAGAGATAGGAATAAATCCGATGCTAACAGATTTGATATCAGGACTAAAGTCATTACCAAATTCAAAATTTAAAATTTAAAATTGCAGGGAGGGGAACAATCCAAAATCTAAAATCCAAAATCTAAAATTGAGTGACTGTAATTGTGAAATAGTTTTCAGGAGGACAATTTTATGGTAGTTATATGCGGTGACAATTTCGATAATTTGCTATCCGGTGGAATTGGCGATGATTCGCTGTGCGGGCTGGGAGGCAATGATACTCTATTTGGTTTGGGTGGTAATGACACTTTAGATGGCGGAGTAGGAAATGATAGTCTCGCAGGTGGAGTCGGTAACGATCGCCTTTTGGCCTACTCTGGTAACGACAGTCTCAGCGGTGGCGAAGGCAATGACAAACTTGAAGGAGGTGCCGGGAACGATCTTCTTGAGGGTGGCGAAGGCGCGGATTTAATCAGAGGGGAAGACAATAACGACAGTATCTTGGGAGGGGCTGGCAATGACTGTCTTAACGGCGGTCAAGGCAATGATACGGCGATCGGAGGAGATGGAGACGATCGCTTGTTTGGTGGCAGCAACAACGACTTTTTAACGGGCGGCAAAGGTAACGATCGCCTGTTTGGAGAAAGTGGGAACGACACTGTAATAGGTGACTTAGATAATGACTACATTAACGCCAATACAGGAGACGATTTGCTTGAGGGAAATCAAGGCAGCGATACCCTGATTGGCGGGCCGGGTAATGACATCATATCGGGTTACGGCTTTTCCTCAACAGTAGCACAAATCGATTATTTGATCGGGCAAAGTGATGCTGACATCTTTGTTCTCGGTTCGTCAAATGCCCGTCCTTACCTTTTCTATAGCGGTGATAATGCCTATGCCGTTATTGAGGATTTTAACCGGGTCGAAGGTGACAAAATTCAAGTTGTTGGCTTCGTACAAGATCGTGACGGCCCTCGCTTCTTCTCTTACCGATTTGAATCTTATGATGACGGTATCACACGGGGAACTCGGATATTGGTCGGATCGGATTTAATCGCCGACGTTAAAAATGTTACAGATGTGAGTCTATCCGATTGCGCGATCGTTTCGACAGGTTTTACACCGCCATCGCGAGACTTTCCATCCTTCCCGTCTCTGCCGGAAATTCCCTTTCCGATACCGCCACTTCCCACTCCTTTCTCGCCAATACTGCCAGTTTTTCTGGAAAGTTTGCTTTCTTTTCAATTGTGATCAAACTTTGCGGATGGGGCCAATCACCGACTTTTTTTACGGAAATACGCAGGTTGCAGCCAGCAGATTTTGTTAGAAAGGACTGCAGTCCTGACTGCAAAACAAGATTCGATTGTACGATCGAACCGGATCGGGCTACTCGATCGACCGTGAGGGCGTTTGGGGCCAAAAGGTAAAGTTTTGCGATCGAGATGAAATTTGGGCTCTCCCGGCAAACCGATTTCCGGCTCGGACTGCTTTCTGTAGCTCAGCCTTCCCCCCATAGCAGCTTGGGCGGATGTTGAGATTCCGAAAAAAGCCTTTTAAGTGCCCAAAAAGCGATCGCCCGCGTGAAAATTGCACGGCAATTATGTTACATTTTTTATCACAGTCTGGAATTCGATCGGGCAACGCCAGCGAGTAGGGACAAGCCACCGCTTAGTTTCCCAGGGCTTGCAGGCGATCGCACAAGAGATTTCCTTTCGTCAGCTCCAAATTTAAAAAATAGCCTCAGGCATTTGCTAGTAAAAGCAAGCTGCTCGGCGCGGGGCGACAAAAAACCTTGTGGCTGCTGCCCTGAACCTCAACCACAGCAATATTCTTTTAGGAATTCTGGCTCCATGTTTTCTAAACAAATCACCGACTCTAAAACCTACCAGTGGTTTGAGGAACGCCTGGAAATTCAGGCGCTCGCCGATGACATCACTACAAAGTATGTACCCCCGCACGTCAATATTTTCTACTGCTTGGGCGGAATTACTTTAGTTTGCTTTCTGATCCAGTTTGCCACCGGCTTCGCCATGACTTTCTATTACCGTCCCACGGTAGCAGAAGCTTTTTCTTCAGTGCAATACCTGATGACTGAAGTCAACTTCGGCTGGCTGATCCGCTCCATCCACCGCTGGTCTGCCAGCATGATGGTGCTGATGATGATTTTGCACATCTTCCGGGTTTATCTGACAGGCGGCTTCAAAAAGCCCCGCGAATTAACCTGGGTGACAGGAGTAATCTTGGCAGTCATCACTGTTTCTTTCGGCGTAACCGGCTATTCACTGCCTTGGGATCAAATCGGTTACTGGGCAGTTAAAATCGTTTCCGGCGTCCCCGAAGCTATCCCGTTTGTCGGTTCTTTGATGGTTGAACTGCTGCGCGGCGGTGTCAGCGTCGGTCAAGGCACTTTGACTCGCTACTACAGCTTGCACACTTTTGTGTTGCCTTGGCTGATTGTAGTGTTCATGCTGGCTCACTTCTTGATGATTCGCAAGCAAGGTATCTCTGGCCCGTTGTAAGTTTTGAGTTGTGGGGGCGGTACTTTTTTTGCCCCCCGCTGCATTTTGAGTTGAAAATTCAGAATTCATCACTCATCATATTTATTTACGGTCAATACTTCCTGCGATCGCGCCGCTGATTCAGACTAACGAATACAGCGGAATCCCAGGCCCGGGTAAAACTAAAAGGAGAACACTCTCACTATGTCTATTATCAAAAAACCAGATTTGAGCGATCCCGCCCTCCGCGCTAAGCTCGCTAAGGGCATGGGTCACAACTATTACGGCGAACCAGCTTGGCCTAATGACTTGCTCTACGTTTTCCCTATAGTCATCATGGGAACGATTTCTCTGTGCGTGGGTTTGGCTGTACTAGACCCGGCTTTGGTTGGGGAAGCTGCTAATCCTTTTGCTACTCCGCTGGAAATTCTGCCGGAATGGTATTTGTGGCCTGTGTTCCAACTCCTGCGCGTTTTGCCTAACAAATTGTTGGGTATTGCTTGCATGGCCGGTGTTCCCGTGGGCTTGATTTTGATTCCGTTCATCGAGAATGTTAACAAGTTCCAAAATCCGTTCCGCCGCCCTGTTGCTACTACTGTTTTCCTGTTGGGAACTGCGGTAACTCTGTGGTTGGGTATTGGTGCTATTTTCCCGATCGACAAATCTTTCACACTGGGTCTTTTCTAAGATTTAAGTTTGCTTGATTTTGACGCCTGCGGGTTTCCTGTACAGTGCTTTTGTACTGCTGGGAAACTTTAGCGGGCGTCAATTGATTTTAGATTTTAGATTTTAGATTTTAGATTTTAGATTTTAGATTTGGGATTTTAGATTAAAGAATTGAAGAATTGGGGATTGGGGATTGGGAACTTCAATTGATTGAAAAATTGAATAATTCAAGGATTGGGGATTGGGGATTGGGGATTTTTAGCTCTAGTATTTAATAATACTCAGTAATTAATTCTCTGATTTTATTCAATTAAATTCAGAAGCATACAGCAGTCTAAAATATTAGATAGCAATCCTCGCATCAGTTGTACAAATATGTAGGGGTAGTGCTACCCCTACTCCCCGTGCCTACCCCCCACGGATCGGGGCAACCACGGGGGGTTTGCCCCTACAAAAATTACACAATTCATTTAGAATCGCTATATCTAAATATATCAGCACAAACAAAACCATAGTATTTTGTAGGGGCGAGTTCTTGTAAATATCTACGGTTAGGTGCGACTCTCAGAGATTGGGGCTAATACTTGAGAAGCTTGAGAGGCAGAAAGTAGATATACTTACCAGAAATTGTTAAAAATTCCACTCAATCTCCGGGACAAGGCTAGACTTGGGCGCAGATATATTCAGTACAACTATATCTATATTGCCACTGCGTTCGCAAATAAACATGGCTAGAGCTATACGTACTGATTTTGGTAATTTTGGGGGTATTGAATCCCGCTCAATTGTCGCTCAATACCCTCTTGCTGCTAACTGCAAAGCGCGTTAGGGCGAAGGATTCTCGGAGGAATTATGATGAACCTAAATTTAGATACTATTTTCTCATCGCTGATGAACCCGGCCCTGAACGAGTTTCAGGTTTGGGCTTTGCAAAACCCGGAAGAAAGTCTCAGCAAAACGATGCTACCGCCGATCGCCCTGATTGAGGGTTTGATTGCCAACGAACCCACCTATTTGCCACTAAAACGGCTGGCTTTCGGAGCCAACTTTTGCTGCGCGGGGCAAGTCGTGATGGGAGAGTTTGCAACGCTGGAAAAAGCACTCACATCGCCCCAGGCGCGCGGATGGCGGCTGGGTACTTCTGTACTCGATCCCGATAGCGCCCCCAACCAAGATGTCGGCGGCAGAAACCTTTTCCTGCTGTCTTTGTCCGATCGTGAAACTGATGCTAGCAGCAACCACGCAGCATTCCGAAGCTGTATGCAGAAATATCTCTTCAACAGTGCTACAACGGATCGCCAAGGAGACGAAATCGCCCGACGGTTACTCGATCGGCTAGCCGCAGATTATGCCGAGATGTCGCACGGTGCGGGGGGAGCGTTTTTTACCCATGTCAAGCGCGGTTGGATGGGATTTTTAGTCCGATACCTGCACTACGTCATCTTTGGGATTAATCCAGACGATTCAGAGTCGATCGAACTTCTCACCGAATTGCATTACACCCGCCAAAGCCCGCTGCACTACTTCGCCGTCATCGGGAACCTGCTGCAAAGCCTGAACCTGTTTGGACACGGGGATTTGTCCACTCTAATCGAGCGTGCAGCGACTATCTATGAAAATTCGCCAGCTTTAGCCAACTTCGAGGAGAGCTCGGAAAACAACGGCATGACTAAGCGGGAATTAGCAAAGCTGATGACATCAATTATGGGCATAGCGGGACTGCAAGGCCCCCTGCACCTAGGCTACACGGCAATGGGATACCGCCCTCTCCCCGCCTATAAAGGACAGCAGACGGCCAAAATTAACCCGACTGATTTTTGGGATCAGCTCGATTTGGACGATCGCCAGTCGATCGAGCTTTTCCTCCTCGAATGCGCCCGCCTCTGGGCTCCCGTCAGCGCCACGCACCGAGTCGCGACAGAGCCCTTCACCGCAACGGTAGCGGGCAAAGAGCGCACCTTCCCCGCCGGAACCAAGGTACTGATACCGCTCAGTTTGGGGCTGCTAGACGAGGGTTTCTGGGGCTCTACGGTATACGAATTCAACGCTAAGCGGGAGAATCTGTGCCCTTTTCATATGGGTTTTCATTCCGTGGGCGATCGGAGTGCGGGACGGATTTGCCCCGGTAAAGACATCGCACTCAAGATGCTGGTGGATGTCGTGAGTACGGTAGGCAAAGTGCGACGAGCCTCAGAGCCGAATTTGCGGCGGTAATTAATCCAAAAGCTCGCATCAGACAGCGGTTGAGACTGAGATATTGCACCATTGTCAAGAACAGGCTTTCCGGCCTGTTCCACAAAGAATTAATTGCTTGTGGGGTGGGCATCCTGCCCGCACATAAAAGCCTTATTGAGAATGGTGCAAGATGTGAGTTGAAACCGCACGCCACATAAACTATCGAGCGATAAACTCAGAAATCAAGGGGGTATCCAATAGGAAACCAAAACACAACTAATTTGAGGATAAATAATACCATGTTAATCAAACACAAGCAACTAAAAGACATCGCGAATTGGATGAAAGTAGAACATCCAGCGGAGTTACCTGAAGTGCTGCAAGGTATCTTTTTTATGGACGGGAATGTTTTACCAGACGATTGTTTGACGATGTACAGTTCAGACTGGAATGCTGACGAACGGACGTTATTGCTGCGCGTTTTTGACCAGGAATTTCTTCATGTGGTACCCGCCACGTGATTTATCCGTGGAATCAATCCAAAATCGAAAATCAAAAATCCTCAAGCCCTCGCATTTATCCGTGGGCTCAATCTAAAATCTAAAATCTAAAATCTAAAATCGATTGACCCTGTTATCTGGACATTTCATTCATCAATGGCGGGACGGATGTTAATTTATTTAGTCAAATTTTCTCGCTTCAGCTACTTGTTCCGATTCTCGGATGCAACTTTGCAGCACGGGCACATTACGCCGATAGTGTTTGGATTCTCTGTGCCGCAGTGGCTTGTAGATTTTTTGATCGATCGAGATCCAAACACTCCGAATGGAGATATCTGGCATCGCACAAACTCGTTTTTCGGCAGACCTGCTGACAATGGATATATACTTCGCAGGGTTGTAGACAAAGATGGCAATTACACCTCAGCGTTTCCAGATATGCTGTCTAAAGTGGAGAGTGATTGTTTGATCGTTGCCCAAGAGTGAAACTATTTAGGAAAACTACAAAACCCGCTTAATTAGGCGGGTTTTGTCGATCGAAGTGGCGGGAATAGTCGCCTTCATGGCATCATAGAAACTTGTCCCTCACATAATTGAAATAGATGACCCCTCAAAACTCCCCTGTTTCCCCCGTCACTTGGATGGAAGACCGAGTTCTGCTAATTGACCAAAACCGACTCCCGAAAGAATACGGTGTAGTCGAAATTAGCCGCTACGAAGATATGGCTGAGGCGATTAAAACTATGATAGTCCGAGGTGCTCCGGCGATCGGGGTTGCAGCAGCCTACGGGATGTATTTGGGGGCGCGAGAAATCGAAACGGGCGATCGTACCGAGTTTTTAACTAAACTAGAACAAGTTGGGGAGTTATTGGGTTCCACTCGTCCCACAGCAGTTAATTTGTTTTGGGCAATATCGCGAATGCTCAAAACAGCAAATCAAACTAGCGGTTCCGTCGAACAAATCCAAAAAAGTTTGTTAGAAATGGCCAAAACCATTCAAGCAGAAGACTTGCAAACTTGTAAAGATATCGGCGACAAAGGTTTAGAAGTTCTGCCAGCTACACCCGAAAAATTGAACTTACTAACTCACTGCAATGCAGGTGCATTAGCAACAGCCGGCTACGGAACTGCTTTAGGTGTATTTCGTTCTGCTTGGCGAGAAGGAAGACTTGGAAGAGTTTTTGCAGACGAAACTCGGCCCCGTCTCCAAGGTGCAAAACTGACCACTTGGGAATGCGTGCAAGAAGGAATTCCTGTCACATTAATAGCTGACAATATGGCCGCCCACTGCATGAAAGTCGGAATGATTCACGCAGTAGTTGTCGGTGCAGACAGAATTGCTGCTAACGGCGACGCCGCCAATAAAATTGGCACTTACAGTTTAGCAATTGTTGCCAAAGCTCACAACGTTCCTTTCTTTGTTGCCGCGCCTCTGTCCACAATTGATTTTGAACTTTCCGACGGCAGCCAAATCCCCATTGAAGAACGCGATCCAGTTGAAATGTATCAAGTTGGAACTACGCGAATTTGTCCTGTGGGAGTTGAATTTTACAATCCCGCTTTTGACGTAACTCCGGCGGAGTTAATATCGGGAATAATCACAGAACACGGTACGGTTGCTCCTGGGGCGTTGAAACAGTTTCAGGCAAAACAATTAGTTTAATTATATGTTTCTCAACTGCTCATTCCACCGGGTATCTGTGAAATTAAGCAGGATTTATAGCAGCCGCAACTGGCAGCTCAAAGTTGCGATCGCAGCTCTAACTCTGCCAGTTGTTTTCAGTCCAGTCTCCGAAGCTCAAGTTTCACAAACGCTTAAAGCTAAGGAATTACAAGCGAAAAACTTTGTGGGTTCGATGAATAAAGCCCAGCAAGTTTACTATGCAGAAAAAGCAGGCTTTACCAGTTCAGTTTCCAATCTATTGGTTTATCTCGGTCTCCAATTTAAACCTAACTCAGCCAATTACACCTACTCGATCGGCATGGTGAAAAAAGGTGCTGTATTTAACTACGGAGTATCGAAGCAAGCTAATCTCAAAAGTGTTGTGGGGGGAGTGTTTTTGGTGGCAAACAAGACCCAAACAATCTTGTGTATAAATGCTGCTCCTGGCAAGACTAAACCAGCTAATCCAACTAATACCAAAGGGGTTTTAGCCTGCGGTGCTAATACAGCCAAAGTTACTCAATAAATTATGTCTAATTTACTGGGTAATTTACCAAATAACTGGATAGTAAATGCAGCTTTAGCTAAGCAATTACTGGAACAAGAAGCTACTTTACTAGATGCTCGCGCACCTATTTTAAAGTGGTTTTGCCGTCTCCCACCAGCTATTCCCGTAACTTGGCAGGAATTTTCGCGATCGGACTTTCCCCACAAGGGAAAAATTATCGAAAATAACACAGTTTTAACTCAAAAACTGCAAGCAATTGGTATTTGTCAAGACAAACCTGTCATAGTCGTTGCCGATGCGGTGAAAGGGTGGGGCGAAGACGGGCGAATTGTTTGGATGTTGCGGAGTTTGGGACACGAAAAAGCAGTTTTTGTCGATGGAGGATATCGAGCTTTAATCAAAGCTGGAATTAATCGATTAAAAGCAGCAAACAATCCACCAAAAACAGGAGATTTGGTAATATCTCGCCTCTCGAATTGGGAAATTCAGCGGGATGAATTGAAAGCTATTTTAGGAGATGAGAATTTAGTCATTATTGACGCCAGAGAGCCGCGAGAATATGCAGGTAAAACGCCTTACGGAGAAAAGCGGGGCGGCCACATTCCCGGTGCGGTTCACCTCTATTACAAACAGTTAATGGATCGACAAGGAAAACTGCTGGATCGTGGGGAAATTGTCGCTATTTTGCAGCAAAAAGGAGTTTCGCAATCAACTCAAATTGTGAGTTATTGCTCCGGGGGAATTCGCTCCGCATGGTTGACTTGTGTCTTGACAAATGTGGGGTTTAATGCTAAGAATTATGCAGGTTCAATGTGGGAATGGTCGGCTTCGCCTGCAGATAGCTATCCCCTGAAAAAAATTAAAACTAGCAATTAGAAATTAGTCGTAGGGTATGTCAGTCGTAGGGCCCTAGCGTGCGTCAGAAGAGAGTCTCTCAATTATCGATAAAAGCAGGGTAAGCTCATCTAATTTGGTATAAATTGTACTTGACAAAAAGCCGCCAATAGGAGCTATATCTGTGCACCGAACTCAAACCTATAATCAAGTTTGAATCTTAACAAAGTCAATCAAGTTGAAACGGAGTCAAAGACAATGACAAAGGGTTTTGCACCTATATTGAAACTCGCTGTAAAATCTCAAGCCAAAAGAGCAGAAAAACGACATTTAACACATCTGGGCGACATCCAAGCCAATTTATTGAATTATGTAGCAGAAATCCCGGACCCCAGAGTTCAAAGAACCCAAAAACACTCATTAAAAGATATTTTAGTAATCTCTATTTTAGCAGTCATTGGCGGTGCCGAAGGTTGGGAAGACATGGAAAATTATGGCATCGCTAAACAGTAATGGTTAGAGGAATTTCTCGAATTACCCAATGGTAAGCTGTGGAGTATTTAAACCACTAACGAGGCCAGTAGGGTGCGTCAACCGTAATCAAGGCGTAAAAGCTTTGCATTTGGTCACGGCTTGGGCAAGTGAACAGCGTTTAGTTTTAGGGCAAGTTAAAGTTGAGGATCATTCCAACGAGATTACGGCAATTCCGGCACTCTTAGGAATGAGAATTAAATAACTTCCACAAGTTTGTGGGATGGGCGTCCCGCCCGTCATGAGTGGACGGGCGGGACGCCCATCCCACAATAACAATTAAAATTGTAAGTTATTTAATTCGCGATCCTTAGAGTTATTAGACCTGACCGGGGCTGACGTTAACATTGATGCGATGGGAACTCAAACCGAGATTGTGAAACAAATTCGCCACAAAAAAGCTGATTATATTGTATCTCTTAAAGCTAATCACCCCACTTTACATTCTCAGGTTAAAGAAGGGTTTGATACCAGAAGAGCTAATAACTTTGAAGGCATTAAAGTTAGTTATAACCAACAGATTGAAAAGGGACAAAATAGCACTGAAAAACGTTATGTTTTGGCTGTTCCTTTAGAGGCTTTCGGTGGTCTTTATCAACAAGACCAGTGGTCGGGACTGCAAACCATCGTCATTATTGAAAGAATCCGCCATCTTTGGAACAAAACGACTCATGAAGTCCAATTTTATCTAACTTCTCTGCCTGCGGATGCTCAACTTCTTGGTCGTGCCATTCGTCAACATTGGACTATTGAAAACCAAGTTCATTGCACTTTAGATGTCACGTTCCATGAGGATCAATGTCGGATTCGTTAAGGTTATAGTCAAGAGTAATTTGACCATCTTGAGACGGATGGCACTTAACGCTCTTAATCAGGAGAAAACATTGCAGCGTAGTCTTCGTCAAAAAATCAAACAGGCTGCTATGAATAATGATTATATGATGACTGTTCTCAACTCCTTTTGTCAAGCTTGATTGAGATGCTCTTACCCTGCTTAAATTATCTCATAAATTAGATAATTTAGGCACGATGAGTTAACCGATGTTTGCTAAAATTATTTTGGCGATCGGTGTCGATCGCCAAAACCAGCAACTTCTGCCAGCGTATAAAGCGGGCGGCCCTTCACCTCCTCATAAATACGCCCTATATACTGACCCAAAATCCCAATACTCACCAACTGCACCGCACCCAAAAAGAAAACAGCCATCATCACAATTGTCAAACCCGTTAAGGCAGAACTTGGATAAAAAAGCCGCCAATACAAAATTAAAAAAGCCATTAACACAGATATAAATGCAGCAAATAACCCCATATAAATCGAAAGTCTGAGGGGAACTTTTGAAAAAGATACTAAACCATTCATCGCCAAACTTAAAGATTTTCTGAAGGTATACTTAACCTCGCCAGCAAAACGCGGATCGCGTTCAAACTTAACCGCCGTTTGTTTAAAACCAATCCAAGCCCGCAGTCCCCGAATGTAACGATTGCGTTCTGGCATGGCGTTGAGTACATCCACCACGCACCTATCCATCAAACAAAAATCTCCGGTATCTATCGGAATATCAACATCAGCAAGATGGCGCAAAATGCGATAATACATATAAGCCGGCAACCGCTTAAACCAACCTTCTTGACGGCGTTGAGTGCGTTGAGCGTAAACAACTTGATAGCCCTGCTGCCACCGTTCTACCATATCTATAATTAGCTCTGGCGGGTCTTGTAAATCGCCGTCCATGATGACTACGACTTGACCGCTAGAAAAGTTTAAACCAGCAGTTACAGCTATTTGATGACCGAAATTGCGGGCCAAACTGAGGTAACAAATTCGCGCGTCTTTTTCGTGCAATTCTCGCAAAAGTTCGAGAGAGCGATCGCGACTGCCATCATTGATTAAAATTAATTCTACTGGGCCGTCCATTCGATCCATCACGGCACTAATTCGCCGATACAATTCCGCGAGATTTTCTTCTTCGTTATAGATAGGAATTACCAAGGAATACTTAGGTGTATCGTTCATTGCAGTTTCTGTTTAAAAATCGGCTTTTCAACCGTTAAATCAAAAGTTTCTTTTTACCCAAACACGCGGGCTGCTTCACAAGAGAGGTTCGGCACGTAATTTCGCTCTTTGAGCCAGACAACAGCAGCCCCCAAAATAGCCGCATACCAAAACTTATCTATTTTCTTAAATACGAAAAATAAAAGATACCATAAGAATGACACACGCCCAGCTCAAACATCTGTTATCATAGATGTTTAGTCAGACTATAAAAATTACAATCATAACCCATCGATTCAAAATTGCATGACAAATTCCAATTATCTTTGGCAAGCAAATCAAGACTTAAGCGAAGCTTGTCTGCAACATCCCTTTGTCAGAGGCATTGCTGACGGCAGCCTCCCCCAAAATAGTTTTGCATATTACGTTGCACAAGACGCATTTTTTCTGGGAGCCTTCGCTCGCGCTTATAGTATCGCTGCGGCAAAAGCACCCGACTGGGAGGGGTTTGAAATTCTCCACAATCTCGGTAGTGGCGTTTTAGAAGAACTTCGTTTGCATCAAGGATATGCAGCCAAATGGGGTGTAAACTTGCAAGAGGCAAAACCGGGAATCGCTACCCGCCGCTACACAGATTTTTTATTAGCGACAGCCTGGGGGAGTGGTGTAGGTTTGACAGTAGCCGCCATGACTCCTTGCTTGCGGTTGTATGCTTTTTTGGGACAGCAGCTAGCTAAACCTAATATACCGGAACACGCCTTTAGCGACTGGATTTCGACCTATAGCAGCTCGGATTTTGAGATTTTAGCAAAACGGCTGGAAAGTTTGGTCGATCGCTACGCCGAAGCTACGCCGGAAGTAGAAGCAACCTATCGCTACGCTATGCTATGCGAAAGAGACTTTTTTCAGGCAGCTTGGGAAATAGAGTAAATTAAGTTTGTGCAAAAAATATGGAAAACTATCTTAAGCTACCTACACGCAGTAAATTTAACAGCCATGTACAGCAGGAATGTAGCCAATACTGTCATAACAGCATATCCCCAACGAGGGTGACTACTCAACACTAAACCGAGTCCGATGGAGAGCGATACAATGCCGTAAGCGTAGCGATGAAGCGATTGCATAACACTGGAGTTGAGCAGTAGCGCTAAAGAGCAAAAGCCGAAATAGACGACTGTAATGCTCAGCCTTTTTCGCCCATACCACAACAAATAGCTACCGCCCAAATCAGAGCAACTTTACTAACAGCTTGCAACCACCAATAATGCAAGCAAAAATGCCCAACTATTAATGAGTATCCCTGCTAATTTTACTTGCATTCCAAAAGTCGTGAAGCCGCGCATAAGCAAAGGAAACAGCGGATAAAAAGCCCCAGAATGCTGATGCCCATCATCTGCATAGCTGTAGCCTAAATTAGCGATTTATATGTGCCATTTACCGTCCCATCAGGAAGCATATAGCAGCGACAAAAATGAATTATTCCCGGCTTTTGGATCGCTCCAAGCGCGGAATTACTTCTAACCCTAAATCAGTATTTGTCATTGCTAAAACAGCGAAAGACTGTAGATTTAAAATTAAAGTGTAGTCCGCTGCCGAGCGATCGCCAAATATATACGTAAGTACAGCCGTACAGCTAATTTTAACGTCCGAGTTTATTGGGAATCCCTTCGCAGCCGCCGGGAATAGTCTCTCTCGACTTCGAGCCGCACCAAGCGCAGCAGTAATAGCGCTGATCCTCCGACAGCCGCTTGACACCGGTGAAATCAACACGTTCCACTACAGCGCCAGTATGTTCGCCTGTTTGATAGTTGGGAAATTCGGTACGGCTGCGGGGGGATGCAGTTTGTGCCGAGCCGTAGAATAATGCGGCGGCTCTCATGTCAGCGCGAGCGAGATTGGCGTCGTACAAGACAGCGCGCGAGAGGTTGGCTTTCACTAAATCGCACTTGCTGAGATTGGCGCGGACGAGGTTGGCTTCGCTCAAATCCGTCCACCGCAAATCGGTGCCAGCCAGGTCAGCACCCGCTAACATGACATTGAGATCGATAACGCGGATACCGTGATCTCTATCTTCAGCGTAGCCGCCGTCGCCGTCAAGGATGGGGCGGCCTAAAAGCCGATCGCGCTTCAGCGGAGTAACCAATCTCGACTGCGACAAAAACCGCAGAATTTTAGCTTTACCTTCAGCATCTACACTGCTCATAATCGCAGCGGTGCGGCCTTCTGCGATCGCCCTTTCCTGCGGCCAGTCTTCCAAAAACCCTTGTTCGTCAAGGGCTAAGTCGGAAACCCCTTGAAAATAAGCATCGATCGTTTGCTGCTGCGTAATTCGATTTTGCTGAATAGTCAAATCTTTCGAGATCACGTACTGCCGCCAAGCCACATAAACGCCCAAAATTGCGATCAAAATTTGGCCCAAAGCGCCGATCAACTCGCCGAGAGCGCCGATGGCGTCCCAGTTGATTTGGATGTTGCGGCTTCCCGGTTCAGTATTACTACCGCTGAGCATCAGCAAGCCAACAATCCCAGCTAAAAGACCAAAGCAAGCGACGATCAGCGTGCGCCAAGTTGGCGGAATTACCTGTACCCAGATTTTGCCCCAACTCGGCCACATTAGCCGCAGCGATATGCCGATCGCACCGACGGCGCCAATTAAGCCCAGCCAAATGTTGTCATTGGCGAGCCCAAAAATCATCGCTGCGATCAACCCCAGCGTCAGCACTGACCCCGACTTCTCAGTAGTCGTTTGTTCCGGCTGCTGCGACAAAAAAACCTTGCGAGTAGGAGGCGGCGGCACCGGTTTTTCCGGTTCAGCAGTAACGACGATTGTCCCTGATTCTGGTGGCACAGTAGGGCTCGCACCGTTCTGACTTTCTACAGTCACGTTAGACTCAGGGCGATTGGGTTGAGAAGAGTTGTTTTCTGGTGTCATGCGTTGAGGCAAATTCTAATTTTAGCCGGTCACTAAAACGATTTTAACTAACCAAGCAGGATTCTAGATAATATTACAATATAAATCTCCACTAATTACACTCAAACAGGTAACATAATATGACACTGGTGCTGCCTAATCTGCAAGAAAAACAAAGGGGTCAAGTTGTTACAACAATCGCCGTCACGAATCGCATCGATCTAGTTATGGCTGAACGGGGATTTATTTTTGCTGAGGAAGTTCGCTCTGTTACCCTCGATAACGTTGTTGTCGATACTGGAGCAACTCTGCTTTCCTTGCCCGCTCCCATTATTAGCCAACTAGGTTTAAGACTCGTAGGAGAAAGAGATGTAGAAACATCGGCTGGCATCACAAAAAGTCGAATTTTTGCAGGAGTTCAAATTATTGTAGAGGGGAGAGAAGGCAGATTTGATTGTTGAGAATTGCCCGAAGGCGTTTCTGCTGTTTTGTTGGGCGTGATTCCAATGGAAGAACTAGGGTTAGAACCAGATTTGAAAAATCGACAGTTGCGAGTATTGCCGATGAACAATCAGCAAACATATCTGATGGGTTAGTTGAGATGCGTTTACCGTAGCACAAACCTCTCACCTGTGATTCCTATCATGTCCAGTCAATCGATTTTAGATTTTAGATTTTAGATTTTAGAATTGAAGGATTGAAGTATTGAAGTATTGAAGTATTGAAGTATTGAAGTATCGATTTTAGATTTTAAATTTTAAATTTTAAATTTTAGAATTGAAGTATTTACCTACGGATAAATTCGGGGAGGGAAGTTTATCGGCTACAGGTTTTTTATTTCTCCACGGATGAATCCGGGGGCTTGTATCCTGGATGCTTTCGGTCAATTAGCCACAATCAAAAATGTTTGTATTTAGGACTAAAATTTTGATAAAAAATTGAGTAATAAATTCCTCATTACCAAGTAATTTTCTTTGTTTTTGATATAAGAGATATTATTAATATCGGTAAAAAAATGACAAAACAACATGGTTTTTGGGTAAATACAAGTGTTTTGCCCTACATCTAGCGAGCAGAATAAGCCTTGAGCAAATACACGCCTACCGTCGAAAAAATCAAAACAACTAACCCTAAAAGTAACTCGATACTAAACCTTTGAGCATTGCCCAAAGCGACAAGAATTTGCTGCCGCACCACAAACGCCAACAGCCAGCAAATCTCCGCCTTCAGCCAAACCAAAAGGCCTCGCGCCAACAGATATTGGCGGTGAGCGTTCTCAGAAGTAATCCGTACCGGATAATTAAAAGTATGCGGATAGCGCGATATTGCAGTTAAAACCGCAAAAATAATGGCAGCCACAGCCGGCACGATCCAAATCGTTACCTTGTCGCCCCAAGCATCAGCCAGCCCCCCCAAGCCGAAATGAATCGGAATTCGATCGGGCAAAACCGCCCAAAACTTGACGATGAGCAAAACAGCCAGCAAAAGCGCGATCGCACCTAAAAGCTCTACCGCCACTAAAACGGGCGAAAGTCCCAGAGAAATAATCGGCCGTTGGTTTGGTGCGTTTCCAGTCATGGCTACGTGAACTACCCACACTAAATCGAAACGATTATAGTGTGGGCTTCTAACATCACAGAGGAATGCCTCAGAACAGACTTGCGTCCCATCTTTGGTCTTACTTCCCCTCCGTTAGCAAAAACGGCTGCTCCATCCGTCTGTAATATCCTGATGCCTTCCGCTCTAATGTTTGTTGCGGCGTTACCATCACGGTCATGACGAGTACCGCAATTAGGACAAGTCCACTCCCTAACATCAAGCGGTAACTTATCAATCTGGTAATAGCAATTAGAGCAGAGCTTGGAGCTGGGGAACCAGCGGTCAGTCTCAACCAACTTGCCACCTTTTTTCTCTAGCTTGTAAGCTAGGAAATTGATAAAGATTCCCCATCCCACATCAGATATGGCTTTAGCTAAATTGTGATTGCGTACCATGCCTTTGACATTAAGATTCTCTACTACGACAACTTGGTTTTCATTGACGAGCTTTCGCGAAAGCTTATGTAGAAAATCCTGACGGGATTTAGTTACCCGTTCGTACACTTTAGCTACCGTCTTTTTAGCTTGGTTCCTTGAATTACTTCCTTTCTGTTTTTTAGCTAGCTTTTGTTGCTTGCGTTTGAGGTTTTTCTCGTGTTTGGCTAGATGCTTAGGGCGATCATACTTAGAGACTTTGCAGCCATTGCTCGTAATAGCAAAATGAGTCAATCCCAAGTCAATTCCAATTACTTTGCCGACCGTTGAAACAGTCGGATTGTCGCCTTCACTCTCCGTCAATATTGAGGCAAAGTATTTCCCAGAAGGATTTAAACTAACCGTAACGGTTTTGATTTTTCCTTCTATGTTCCTGTGCAACTTGGCTTTAACTTTGCCGACCTTGCCAGGAAACTGAACAAACCCATCAAGTACCTTGACATTTTGAGGATACTGAATCGATTGCTTATCATGCTTTGACTTGTAGCGCGGGAACCTAGCACGACCTGCAAAAAAGTTTTTATAGGCGGTTGTGAGGTGGAGCGTTGTTGCTTGCAAAACTTGGCTGTAACATTCAGACAACCAAAGTGTTTCTTCGGCTTTCTTGAGTTTTGGTAAAAAGGCATTGAGTGCTGACTGACCAAGGCTTTTACCCGTTTCTTTATAAGTCTCAATTGACTTATTTAGACCATAGTTCCACCACCATCTGGCACAGCCAAAGTGCTGAGACAGTAGAGCTTGTTGCTCTAATGTTGGATAAAGTCGAACCTTGATGGCAGTATGCAGCATCTCATTACCTCCTTACTGTATTATACACATTCCAGTAAAATATCTACAAAAATAAAGATTTGGAGATTTCCGTACCTACAATCTCCCTGCCTTTCATCCCGCCCCTAAACTGGGTACAGTTATAGCGGGGGACTTCCCAGCAAGGAGTTAAAATTAGATTAATATTGAAAATAATAGTATTGGTTCCAATTTCATTCCCCAACAGCTTTCGTTGGGGGTTTCCAAACATCCCGCGAGGTTCTATGACGGTTCAGGTCTTGATTGAAAAGAAAAAGTTAGAAAAACCGCCCCTAACAATACACACATTAGGCGATCGCGTCCTGCGGCAGCCAGCCAAGCGCGTCAAAAGCGTCGATGCAGAAATTCGGCAGCTAGTCCGAGAAATGCTGCAAACCATGTACAGTGCGGATGGTATCGGTTTGGCCGCCCCCCAAGTCGGAGTCCACAAACAAGTAATCGTGCTCGACTGCGACCCGGAAAACCCTGCCACACCCCCAATGGTTTTGATCAACCCCACCATCAAAAGTAGCAGCGGCGATATCTGCATCTTGCAAGAAGGGTGTTTGAGCATTCCGGGAGTTTATTTAGAAGTCAAACGCCCAGAAGTCATTGAAGTCTCCTACCGCGACGAATACGGCCGCCCACAAACCCTGATAGCAACAGACTTACTGTCGAGAGCAATTCAGCACGAAATGGATCACCTCAACGGAGTGCTGTTTGTAGACAGAGTAGAAAACAAGCTCGCACTGAATGAAGCATTAGTCAAGCAGAAATTTTCGCCAAAGGCAGTAAAATCAGTATGATGGCAGGAACTCCGAAAAGTGGTTTACTATTAGCTCTTTCGTGCATCACTGCGATCGCGGCAGTCGGCTCAATTTTTGAGCTCTCATCGGGAGAAGCTCAGCTTGGCAATTTAGTCACGGGCATCATCCTCGCCCTGAGCGTACCGCTAACTGGCATATTTTTCTATGCAGCCGTTCAGGATGCCAGGGCAAATCTATAAGCAGAGTTATTAGTCATTAGTCATTAGTCAGCAGTTATTAGTAATTAGTAATTAGTAATTAGTCAGCAGCTAACAACCAATAACTGTGGAATAAAGACTGCTCAAAAATAACATCAGCTAACAGCTCGCGAGCTCATGATTAATGACTAATGACTAATGACTAATGACTCATAACTCATGACTAATGAAATCGGATTTCTGCGACAAGTGCCAGCCCAAGACGCTGTGGGAACCCCAGTATCCAAGTACCAACTTTCTGAAGAAGGGGAATTGGTTATCGGACGCGATCGCAATTGTCAAATAACTTTAGAGTCGATCGCCCACGGCATGGTTTCCCGTCGCCACGCCATGATCCGTCCCCTAACCCAGGGTACTTTGACGAGATGGGAAATTTGCGACCTTAACAGCGCTAACGGAACTTATATCAACGGAAAAAAGCTCTCTGGCTGCCAAACTTTAGAAACAGGCGATCGCATCAGTCTCGGTCTTGACGGCCCTGAATTTATATTTGAATCTCCCGTCACCCCTTACCAAAATCAACCCGGATTAAGCTCACCACAAACGGGCAATTTTGCTGGTATCGAAAAAGACGCTCTCACTTTAACTCAATTATTCCCGATCGCCTCCACGGGCAAACAATTAAGCCAAAAAGCTTACTTATATCCAGGTATCGCCACAGTTATTGTTGTCGTTTCGATGTTTGTCGCCGTTGGCAATTCCGCAGCATTCAACTTGCTGCTGTCAGCTTACCTCGCCGGTGCGGCTTACTACTTTATCTATCAACTGTGTGGCAAACACAAGCCTTGGTGGGTATTGCTTGGTTCGGCTTTAGCTACAGTCCTGATTGTGATCAGCCCCTTATTAATTGGATTTATATTAGTATTTAGAGAAATTTTGCCCGGCCGTCTGCCAATCGAAGGCGAAACAATCAGTTTTTTGCCTTTTTTGACCAGAATGTTTTTCGGGGCGGGTCTAATGGAAGAATTGCTGAAAGCCCTGCCCGTTTTGGGAGCAATGTTGCTGGGAAATTGGCTGAAAAATCCGTGGCGCGATCGAATCGGCGTGTGGGAACCTTTAGACGGAATTCTGTTAGGAAGTGCCTCAGCAGTCGGCTTTACACTGTTAGAAACTCTGGGACAGTACGTTCCCAATGTCATCCAAAATGTCACTCTGCAAGCAGGGCCCGACGCCGGACAATTAGTAGGATTGCAGTTGCTAATTCCCCGGATTTTGGGTTCCGCCGCCGGACATATGGCTTACAGCGGCTATTTGGGATATTTTATCGGTTTGAGCGCCCTCAAACCCAGGAAGCGGTGGCAAATTTTGGGCGTAGGTTATTTCAGTGCTTCGGCACTTCACGCTTTGTGGAATGCGTCGGGAGCAGCCAGCGTACTTTTGCTGGCGTTGGTGGGAGTTTTGTCCTATGCGTTTTTGGTAGCTGCGATTTTGAAAGCCAGAGCTCTGTCTCCGAATCGAGAGCAAAATTTTGCCACGAGAATATTTTCTGAAAAGTGACTGCTGACTGGTTAATTGTTGAGGTGCGATCGCACTTCAAACTGCCATTTTTTTCTTGTGTTTTAACCAGCTTAAACCTGCCAATGCTAAAGCTGTCCCCCCAGCAGTGAGAGGTTCGGGAACAGGTTCGGGTTCGGTATTCACTAAAGTGTAAGAAACCTCGGCATTGGGGGAGATATATCTAGAGTATATAACATAGCTGTCGGTGACGATCGATCCATCGTCTATATATGATTGATAGTTCACCTGTCTGTGTACTACCTCCCTACTCCACGAGCCAGAGGTAACTCCGATAGACCAATATGCCCTGCCCTCAACCCTCAAGAAAAAAGGCCCTCCTGGTTCGTCTGGAGGACTGATATAGTCTCTTATCGCACCGTCGCCGCCGCTGGCTTGCACTCCGAGAAACTGCCCTTCACGAAATACAGCTCGAACCCCTGCCAAATTATCATATTCTTTTGTGCTTCCCAACTCGGGAAAAGTAAAACCGTACATTCTTCCCTCGGAAACTGTCCCCTCGGAAATTCCTTCAATGTCTATTCCTGTAAGCAAGGAGTTATCCACCTTTAAAAAACCGCTACCTTGACCGTCAAAATTGATATTGTAGGTGAGTACGGCGGCTTGTGCTTTGTCTACTCCTGCTAATGACACCGCTGAAAACAAACTTAAAATTGTGCTAGCGATCGCACTTCCTAATCTGGGTCTTAGTTTTTGACACATTGTTTTTTTTATTAGGCTTTAGGTAAGTCTAGTTTATGGTAGTGAGCGATCGCCCGTAATTATCCCCATTCTTAAAGTAAATTTTTTTGAATTCAAAGATTGCGGAATGTAAATAACCGAACTAATACGGATGCGTCATCTGTTGTATTTGTATAATTTCTGACTTTCACTATTACTTTTGAACACAAACCAGAAAAATGTTTGATCGTAATCGCCAAATATTCCGACGGGTTTGTGTTGTTGTTGCTATGCTGCCGACGATCGTCCCGATACATATACACACTTAATAAAATTTGTCAATACGCAATTTCCAGATATTTTACCCCAGTATTCTCTCCTTGTGTATGATTCGCTTCTGCTTAATTGCCCGATGCGATAATCGCAACTGAACTTAGAAATTCTTCACAAATAGTTTGACTGTGGTACTATCTGGATGGCTGTGAGTAGCTGAGGGAAGCCAAGGGGCTTGATTCCTGTGGTGGTGGAGGAGAATCCAGGAGTGCTAGATAGGATGTCATTGGGATACGCAAACGTTTTCGGCCAGCGAAGTCAACCTGAACCCCTCCGCATTGGGGTGATTGGGGTTGGCAATATGGGCCAGCATCACACGCGAGTTCTGAGCTTGCTAAAAGATATCGAACTCGTCGGTGTTGCCGACATAAATGTAGAGCGGGGAATAGATGTAGCAAGCAAATACCGGGTTCGCTTCTTTGAAGACTACCGAGATTTGCTCGCCCACGTAGATGCAGTTTGCGTCGCCGTTCCAACTCGCCTGCATCACCCTGTGGGGATGTCTTGTCTCCAAGCGGGTGTTCACGTTTTAATTGAAAAGCCGATCGCGGCTAGCATTGCCGAAGCCGAATCTTTGGTCAACGCGGCTGCTGAGGCCCACCGGATTTTACAAGTGGGTCACATCGAGCGCTTCAATCCAGCTTTTCAGGAACTCGGCAAAGTGCTGAAAACTGAAGAGTTACTGGCATTGGAAGCTCACCGGATGAGTCCCTATTCCCAGCGGGCTAACGACGTATCGGTAGTTTTGGATTTAATGATCCACGACATCGACTTGCTCCTGGAATTGGCAGATTCCCAAGTAGTGAAGCTGACGGCCAGCGGCAGCAGGGCATCAGATTCAGGTTATTTAGACTACGTGACAGCGACGTTGAACTTTGCTAACGGCATTGTCGCCACCCTGACTGCCAGTAAGGTGACGCACCGCAAACTCCGTTCAATCGTGGCTCACTGCAAAAATTCTCTGACAGAGGCAGATTTTCTCAACAACGAAATCTTGATTCACCGGCAAACAACCGCCAATTATGTGACGGATTACGGTCAGGTGCTTTACCGTCAAGATGGGTTGATCGAGAAAGTTTACACCAGCAATATTGAACCGCTCCACGCAGAATTGGAGCATTTTATTAATTGCGTGCGGGGTGGAAATCAGCCTTCTGTGGGAGGAGAACAAGCTCTCAAAGCTCTGCGGCTTGCCAGTTCGATCGAGCAAATGGCTCTCGACGGTCAAGCTTGGTATCCGAAAGAGCTAGAGTCTACTTTGCAAGTTAGCTAAATCGAGACAAATCTTGTCGTTTCCGGGTGCTTTTACAGTTTGGGTTTGTTGTTTGTTGAAGAGAATAACTGTTCCCATGCAACCGGATTCGATGTCAGCCGATTTGACATTTGAGACGGGGGCGCGAGCATTTCGGCGAGCGCGAGCATCGAGCCGCGCTCACTCGATTCGCGCGAGCGTCGAAGGATTTTAGACTTTAGATTGACTCTGCAGATGAATCTGGGGGCTTGAACTAAGGTTTAAATTTTTTTGCTCTCCACAACACGAGTCGGGGGCAATTGTCCGTCTTGAGGTGAGGTTAGGATTTATCAGAAAATTCGGTTGAAAACCCTGTCCTTGTAGGACGGCTTTTTTCCATTGTTAAGTAAAATAACAAATCCATCTTAACAAATGAAGATGGTAGAATAACCAAATCAGACAAGATGTAAAAACCTACCCCCGGACTGGGGGAAAGTCTACGCCCAAAACATTTTTGAGGAGATATGACTACGCACTCTTTTGTGCCCAGAGTAGTCAGCCTGGGAACCCTAGCTATAGGGATATTAAGACTGAAATGTCTTAAGAATCCCCGTGCCTTAAGGCCGGAGAGTGTCAAGCCAAAAAAGAGCGGCTATTTGACGACTGATGGTTTTGCTAACTAGCTGATTTCCTTGAGGGCTCAGGTGAATGCTGTCTCGATACAAAGTGGGAAATTCGGCCGCACAATTGAAAATGGGAAGAAAATCTATGTAAGTAATTTTCTCTGTTTCTACGAGTTCGGCGAGACGCGCTCTAGCTTTGACTTCCCAGTCGCGAGGGCCCGGGCAGCCGAGTTCGCCCCGCTTGGGCGTGACGGCTAGCAAAAACTCAATGTTGGCGGATACAGCTATTTTCTGGATTTGGCGAATAGCCTCTAAGTTGCAGCCTACTACATCGCCGCTTGTGGCTCCTGGTGCTGCCAATTGGGGAGTCGGCACAGCAGGTAGCAGATAGCGGCTCAATAACTCTAGGGTAGCCGATCGGGGTTTGCGATCCGGGTAAGAGCGATCGCGCCCCACAACCAGATCGCAAGGAGCCGATGCAAACAAATCGTCCGTATTGAGCAGCAAAACCAAAGCCTTTGCCCCAAAAACACCGAACCGCTTGGCGTAAGCAAGTTGATTCCTCGGCCCCCAAGAATTGGCTGAGGCGTTGAGAACTTCAAAATTTAAATAGTTGACTTGTGAACCTAATTGTGCATCGCTCGCCAGATGCTGTACTTGCAGTCTCAAATTCCGAGCCATAATTTCCGAGATCGTATCTGTCTGATGTGTCCACCAACCGCCGTTGGCGACAGAATCTCCCAACAGCAAGACGCGCAGAGTTTCTGGAGGGGCGATCGGGGCGATCGCTCCAGTACGCATCGAATACTCGTTAATCTCAATCCGGTTGCCCAAGCGACGCACCTTCTGGTTGGGCGCCAACAAATAGCCGCACTCGGCATCGGCAATATAAATCAAGGGATTACCAAAACCCAGCAGCACCCGCAGCAGCACTTCGATTGCCGCCCCCAATCCGGAGGTGACAGCCAAAATTATGAGAACAACTTTCACCACTTAACCTCGATAGAGAAGGAAAAACCCCTGCCGACACCAAGGTATAAAAAAGAATGCAACTGCAGTCAAGCTTTCAACCCCGATTGTAGTCAGCAGATTTTAGATTAAAGATTAAAGATTAAAGCATTGACCGAAAGCATCCAGGATACAAGCCCCCGGATTCATTCCGAAAGCAGACTCAGGACCCAGAAATAAAAAACCTGTATCCGATAAACAAGGGCCCGAATTTATCTCGCGCAAGTCAATGCTTCAATTCTTTAATCTAAAATCTAAAATCTAAAATCTAAAATCGATTGACTCCTGTCTACAAGCAAGTATCCGTCTTTGAGTGAGGTGAGGTCGCCTTTGTAAAATCTAAAATCTAAAATCTAAAATCTAAACTGTTATGGCTGCGGGCTTTGAGCAACTTGGCGACCCGATTAAGTCAACCGAATCGCCCCCGTCGATATAGAATTCTAGAATATACCGTCAAAATCCGCCGTCAGCCGTCAGTGAACTTGGTGGTTTCAGGAAAATCCGTGGACTTAAAACAAATATTCAAAACGCCGAATCCCATAATCGGTGTCGTACATTTACAGCCTTTGCCAACTTCTCCCCGCTGGGGCGGAAACCTCAAAGCTATTATCGGAAGAGCCGAGCAAGAGGCTACAGCGCTGGCTTCTGGTGGCGCAAACGGTATCATTGTCGAGAACTTTTTCGACGCTCCTTTTGCCAAAGACAGCGTAGATCCGGCTGTGGTAAGTGCCATGACTCTGGTAGTTGAGAGGCTAACAAATCTCGTGACGCTGCCGATCGGCGTTAACGTGCTGCGAAACGACGCCCACAGCGCGATCGCCATCGCCTCCTGCACAGGAGCTCAATTCATCCGCGTCAACGTCCTCAACGGCATCATGGCTACAGACCAAGGCTTAATTGAAGGCCAAGCTCACCAGCTACTGCGCTACCGCCGGGAATTGGGCAGCGATGTCAAAATATTAGCAGACGTGTTAGTCAAGCACGGGCGACCCCTAGGCAGCCCCAACTTGACCACAGCCGTCCAAGAGACGATCGGGCGCGCTTTAGCCGACGCCGTAATCCTTTCCGGCTGGACAACTGGTAGCCCTCCCAATCTCGAAGACTTAGAACTCGCGAGTGCTGCTGCTGCTGGAATTCCAGTTTTCATCGGCAGCGGCGCCTCGTGGGAAAACATTTCCACCCTCATGCAGGCCGCTGACGGCGTAATCGTATCGAGTTCCCTGAAACGAAACGGCCGCATCGAGCAGCCCATCGATCCGATCCGCGTCAGTCAGTTTGTAGAAGCTGCCCGTCGCAGCTTGTCACAGAAAGAGCCCGAACAGGAAAATAGAGATGCTAATGGCTCAAGAGGGCCCACACCGGAACCGGGCAAAGTCACAAGTAAAACGTAAAATAGGAATTGTTGACTGTTGGCAGTAGTCATCAGTCATCAGTCATCAGTCATCAGTCAACAATTCCCAATTCCCAAATTACCAAATCAAAAAATGATTCGCCGACGTTCAACCCCTTGGATTCATCGCTGGTCTCGGACTGTGATGGCAGCGATCGCAGCCATAGGCGTCGTAGAAACGGCCTATCTCACGATCGCTAAATTCACCAATGGCTCGGTCATTTGTCCCACCAGCGGCTGCGACAAAGTTCTTAACAGTCCCTACGCCACAGTCTTTGGTACAGTGCCTTTAAGTTTGTTAGGCTGTCTGGCTTACCTGAGCATAGCAATCCTGGCATTGGCTCCCAAAGCTGTAAATCCCGCCACCAAGAAAGGACTGCACTCTCAACTAGAAAACAAAACTTGGCAAGCGCTATTTATCATCACCGCTGCGATGGTAATTTTCAGCAGCTATTTGATGTATTTGATGGCTTTTGAAATTCAGGAACTGTGCATTTACTGCGTCACTTCTGCCTTATTTGCGCTGTCGCTGTTTGTACTGGTGCTAGTCGGGCGCGAGTGGGAAGATATCGGGCAGTTGGTGTTTACAGGCATTTTGGTGGCAATGGTGAGTTCGATCGGCGCCTTGGGACTTTATAACAGCGTCAAATCACCTCCTCCTATTGTCTCTACCCCCGGACTTGCACCCCCTGCCGTCACTACCACCTCCGGCCCGGCCGAAATGGCTTTGGCCCGCCACCTCCGACAAATCGGCGCTAAAGAGTACGGCGCTTACTGGTGTCCCCACTGCCACGACCAAAAAATGCTGTTCGGCAAAGAAGCAGCCAAAATAATTGATTATTTTGAATGCGATCCCAGGGGGCAAAATTCCCGCGCCCAAATTTGCCAAGCGGCGGCTGCGAATGTTAAAGGTTTCCCCACTTGGGAGATTAATGGTCAGTTTTATGCAGGGACACAATCTTTGGATAAACTCGCTGATTTATCGGGTTACACCGGCCCCCGCACCTTTCAAAACTGACAGGAAAGTTGGAGATTATAGATGACAGATTTTAGATTGATTGGCCGGAAATATCCTGGTTTTTAACTTAGTTTATCGTTGGCTCCTGCGGCGAAATTAATCTAAAATCTCGCATCTATAATCAATAAAAAAATAGTAAAAATTAGTTACAACGAAAAACTTTAAAACAATTTGTGGCTCTCTAAGCTGTTCGGCATTTAAAGGGCTTGCGTAAGGTGCGTCAGCATCTAAGGTTTTCGGTTTCAGCGTAAGGGTTATAGCTGACGCACCCTACTAGCCTCGTTACTGGTTTAAATGCTCCACAGCTTAGTATTTAGAGCAGCGAATAAATACTAGAACTTTTACACAAAAACGCCAGAAACCGGGTTTCTGCTTCCAGAATGATTGTTGAAATGACATATTTTGGTGGCGAAACCCGGTTTCTGCTGTTGCAGCCCGATCGCACCGAAAAACTAAAAAATTGGATAATCTAAAATCTAAAATCGACTCGCTCGCACCGAAAAACCAAAAAATTGGATAATCTAAAATTTAAAATCTAAAATCTAAAATCGACTCGCTCGCACCGAAAAACCAAAAAATTGGATAATCTAAAATCTAAAATCTAAAATCGACTCGCCCCGGAGATGTAAAACCTATACGTAGTAGTAGTTTAGATGCTCACAGGGCGAAGCCCAAATCCCCAAAATATGCTAGAAACTATCAAAAAATGGGTCGATCGAGAACGCCGAGTATTGATTACTGCGAGTGCCGTTGCTAGTACGGTCATTTTAATGCGCTGGTTCGGATGTTTTCAGGTGTGGGAATGGGCTGCTTTCGACCAATTTGTGCGCTGGCGGCCGGCCGAACCCATTGACTCGCGCATCGTCATTGTAGAAATTAAGGAAGCTGACTTGCAAAAATACGGCTACCCAATTTCGGATGCTGTCTTGGCCCAATTGCTGCAAAAATTGCACGCTGGCAAGCCGCGGGCGATCGGCCTCGACATTTACCGAGATTTGCCAACTCAACCGGGTAACGCCGAATTGCTCAAAACTTTTAAAACTATTCCCAACTTAATCGGCATTGAATTGATGCCAGACGAAACCAGGTTGGGAGTTCGCCCACCTCCGGTACTTGAGGCGCTAGATCGAATTGGTTTCAACAACGTTGTCATCGACGCTGACTCAAAAGTGCGGCGAACTTTGCTCTACGCTTGGCCCGGAGACGGCAAAACTCATCAAAGTTTCGCACTCAGACTGGCTTTGCTTTACCTCAAAAGCGAAGGGATTTCGCCTCAACCAGCAAGAGTCAATCCTACATACTTGCAGTTAGGCAAGGGGGTTTTTCGGCCTTTTCAACCGAATGACGGTGCTTACGTTCGATCGGACAGCCGTGGCTATCAAATTTTGACCAACCTGCGCGGCCCACGAGGCAGTTTTCGCACTGCATCGATGAGCGATGTGTTATCTGGCACCGTACCTGCTGATTTTGTACGATCGCGCATTGTCTTGATCGGCTCAAATGCCCCCAGCCTCAAAGACTTTTACCAAAATTCTTACAGTTCCGGTTGGTTTAGTCCTCCCCAACAAATACCGGGAGTCGAGCTTCAGGCTCATTTCTTGAGCCAAATTTTGAGTGCAGCCATCGACGGGCGCGGGGGTATCAATGTCTGGCCAGAGGCTGCGGAGTTGCTGTGGATTTTGCTGTGGTCTTGGGCGGGAGCAAATGTGAGTTGGAATTTGCGATCGCTTGGTCGATCGGCTTACTGTTTATTAAGTATCTGTCTAGGTCTGAGTGCCAGTTTATACTTGGTATTTTTAGCCGGTTGGTGGCTACCGTTAATTCCTCCAATCGTCAGTCTTGTGGGTTCTGGTGCTGCTGTTGTGGGTTATCTGGCTCACTTGCAAGAAGAATTAAAACGGTCTAAAGAATTTTTACAATCGCTAATCGATACAATTCCCGACCCAATTTTTGTCAAAGATAGAAATCACCGCTGCGTAGTTTTGAATCAGGCATATTGTCGGTTTATTGGCTATCCTTTAGAAATTTTAACTTGCCGAACCGATTACGATTTATTTCCCCAAGCCGAAGCCGAGATATTTTGGCAGGAAAACGAATTAGTATTTCAAACTCACCAGCCGCGAGAAAATGAAGAATATTTTACTGACGCTCACGGAATTACGCATCTAATTGCGACTAAAAGATCCCTGCATAAAGATGCTGCAGGCAACCTATTTTTAGTCGGAGCAATCAGAGATATTACCGAGCGCCAACTTCGGCAAAATGCCCTAGAACAAAAAAATGCTGAGCTCAGCCACCAAGCTTATCACGATGCTCTTACCGGTTTGCCCAACCGCCAAATGTTCTACGAATGCTTGCATCAGTCTCTAGAAATAGCCTCCAGCAATCAGGAATTGGTAGCTTTACTGTTTTTAGATTTAGATGGATTTAAGTCAATCAACGACACTCTCGGACACAATGTGGGCGATTTACTCTTAAAAAAAGTTGCCAGTCGGCTCAAAAAATGCTTGCGCGGCAGCGATACAATCTCGCGGTTGGGCGGCGACGAGTTCACAGTCATTTTGCCCGTAATTCCCGGCCGTGAGGAAGCTGCGAAAGTAGCTGAAAAAATTTGCGACGCCATTATGCAGCCTTTTATGTTAGAAGAACATACAGTTTCTGTAACTACAAGTATTGGCATTAGTTTATATCCCATTGACGGTCAAGAGCCAGAGATTTTAGTTAAGAATGCCGATGTTGCGATGTATCGTGCTAAGGAACGCGGGAAAAATCAATATCACTTTTATTAATTAAGACCAGTTAAAAACATAATACAACTGTAGGTAAATTCCCCACCCCGATATTGATAAGTCATTTATAATTATTCAATTTTTTTATCTAAAATCTCAATTACTTCAGACAAAATTTGAGCAATTTTAGGTCTCAAACCTTAATTGGGCAGTGAGGGAGATACAGCATATTCGGTGGTTCGTGAAGTACACTATAAAGCTCTATTGTTGGTACATTGTTATGTAGGGTGCGGATCTGCTCATGTTTAATGAAACTTGCA
Source organism: Microcoleus sp. Z1_B2 (assembly GCF_036700325.1). NCBI lineage: Bacteria > Bacillati > Cyanobacteriota > Cyanophyceae > Oscillatoriales > Microcoleaceae > Microcoleus > Microcoleus sp. Z1_B2. The sequence continues at coordinate 34,273 of NZ_JAUBOQ010000010.1, read as the reverse complement.
GATTGACTGGTGGCGACGCACCGATGCTTACGACCCTTGTTGTGTGTACCGCATATACATGGAATATGCTGTATTATTTCAGGCGTCCCCTGTGCAGCTAACTTCAGGAAAATAGCTTGTTGATCGAGCCTTAAACCGTAAGCTTTCTAAGCTTTTTGAAACCGTTCAAAAAAATGTTTTAAGTAGTGAAATCTCACATCTCAAATCACATAAATTTAAAGTCTCTAATCTGTCATCTGTCATTAGATAGATTTACCCCAAGATAAAACTTATGAGAGCAACTTGCCGTCTCATCTGAATGTTACAAAATATTAAAATCAATCACAACCTGAAACCAAATTCAAATCGCCAAAAGCCTTAATGTAAAAAAAATTATGTAAACTTACGAAAGTTAATTAAAGTAAATGTAAAGACATCAGTGGAAATACGGAAATTGATAGATATAATAGGTGGTACACACGTGGATCTATTGCGGTGATTGGAATAAGGCGGTGAATACTATGCGTACTTTGATTCAGCTCACAACAACGGCAACCCTGGCGGTCTGCCTGCAAGTGAATATAGTCGGCACCGCCAATGCGGCTCGACTTGCCAGCAACTCAGCTAGCAATTTCACAAAAGCCCGTAGCGCGGGCAAGATCCCGACGCCATTGACCCCCAGATTTGGGACAGTGACATCAACCTCTAGGTTTGGAAATCTCCAAAAATACGAACCAACCCCGAACGGGAACCCCGAAAGTGACGGTACGGGAACGCGCTGACCCCAAATTTTTAATAAATTTTTAATCTTCTATTCGCGGAGATTTGTACCAATTGGATTGGTTAATTAAAGTATGGCTGCACCAATCCGGATCGGTGAGGGGATAGTCCACTCGGTAATGACCGCCGCGACTTTCGGTGCGAAACGCAGCACTTTTGACAATTAAATAGCCGATATCCAATAAATTCCCAACTTCTCCCCAATTTCGCAAAATCGAGCTATTCTCCGTCTCAGTAGGGGAAAAATCAATAATTTGTCCGGGCCGTAAATTATCAAGCGTTTGACTCAAAGGCAAGGAAGCAAATTCTTGCCGCCAAATCTCAAGTTGGACGATCGCACTTTCCAAATCCCGCTGTCCCCGGCAAATGCCCGCACTCTGCCACACCAAATTCCGCAATTCAACCCGCAACCTTTCGATCGCCTCAATGTCCTGTTCAGAAATCGATTTATCCCAGATTTCCCCCGCATCTAACTCATCTGTGAGTGTTTTGGGCCTTCCATCTTCTAGCTGCAAAAGTCCCATCTGCGCCCCAAAAACCAGACATTCCAGCAGCGAATTGCTCGCCAACCGATTAGCACCGTGTACCCCCGTGCTCGCAGTTTCTCCCACCGCGTACAAACCCGGAATCGAAGTTTGGTTGAACTTGTCAGCCACAATCCCTCCCATCCAGTAATGGGCCGCGGGCGTCACCGGCACCGGTTCGGAAAAAATATCAATTCCCCAGTCAGCGCACACTTGAATAATATTGGGAAACCTGTAGCGCAGTCGATCGACCGCAATCGGGCGCAAATCCAGCCAAACATGAGGTTCCCCCGTTTTTTGTAAGTGGCGGAAAATAGCGCGACTGACAACATCCCTAGGGGCGAGTTCCCCGCTGGGGTGAGAGTCAAAAGCAAAGCGATATCCCTTACTGTCAACCAAATGAGCTCCTTCTCCCCGCACCGCTTCGCTAATGAGAAACCGAGGCGCGCCCGCTGTGCTCAGCGCCGTCGGGTGAAACTGCACAAATTCTAAATCTCGCAGCAGCGCCCCGGCGCGCCACGCAATTGCCACCCCGTCCCCGGTACTTACCGACGGATTGGTCGTTTGAGCAAAAACCTGTCCGCCGCCGCCTGTCGCCAGCACCACGGCTTTAGCTTGCAGCCACTTGACTTGTGAGCCGCAAATCGAGCTAATCCCCTGACACCGCCCGGTTTTGTCTAGCCACAGACTCAAAGCAAAGGCAGGAGATACGAGTTGAATGTTTTTGCGGCTTAATACTTTTGCTGTCAGCGTACCGATCACGGCTTTGCCCGTAGTGTCGGCGGCGTGGAGCACTCGGCGGCGGGAGTGGGCTGCTTCTAGGGTGAGGGCTAAATCTGGGCCGGTGCGATCGAATGCAACGCCCATTTTCACCAGGGAGTCGATGCAAGCACCAGCTTCCTCGACTAAAAATTTCACCGCCTCCAAATCGCAAAGACCGGCTCCTGCAGCCAGTGTATCCTGAACGTGCAGCGCTGCGGAATCTTCAGGGGCGATCGCCGCAGCAATCCCTCCTTGAGCCCAATCGCTTGCAGAAACAGGTAGGGTATTTTTATTGATCAAGCCCACCTGTAAATGCTCTGGCAGGCAGAGTGCTGTGTACAAACCCGCCGCGCCAGCACCTATTACCAATACGTCAAATTTGTCAGTCATAAGTCTGCCGCCAGTCAATTTTAGATTTTAGATTTTAGATTTTAGAATTGAGTCTACAGATGAATCTGGGGACTTGAACTAATGTCAGTCAAGGGATTTTAGATTTTAGATTTTAGATTTTAGATGAATCAGGGGAACCCGCTTATTTCAATCTAGCGAATTTGGGTCGGCTTTTGCCGAATGGTGGTTGAAAGTAAGTCTTGAGAAATTAAAGGCAGAAGTCATCAGCCTATAGAAAAAAAATCTTTTCTTTCTGCCAAATGCCTTCTGCCCAATGACTTCTGCCTTCAAATGAGACCCGCTGCTACCTAGTCGTAGAGACCATTATTCAACCGGTTGTCTCCTTCAATAAAGACTGATTCAACATCAGTTACGGTGAATTTGTCCATGTTAGCTTGCAGCAGTTTTTTCTGAGCTTCCGTCAAGTCTGAAATATTGAGTACGTCCTCAACATTTTCGTAAGGAGCATTCTTAATAATTAGTCGAGCTAAAGTGGGATACAACCCTCGAAATTCCCGAAAGTCCCGGACGGCGCTGTTGTTCAAATCAAGTTTTTTGCCGTATTCTGTGGCAAGCTTCTCATCGGCGCGATTGGTTCTAGCCGGAGCTTCAACAGCTAGGAGCGAGGATGATGGCAAGACGATACGGCTTAATGACGCCGCGATCGCGCTTTGGTCTCCAGCCCATGCAAAGCAGCCCAGCACTAAGCCCAATACTGCCAATAGACGACCCAATCGTTTCATGAAGTTTTGTCTCCCAATTTCATACACAGCATTTATGTAGAGACTACCATTTTGCTTATGCAGTTTTTCAGATAAATCCGCAATAGGTAGAGGGCTGTTATAAACTTTCCCTTGGGGTATTGACAAAGCAGATTATATATGATAATAGGTGAGTTTTAAGCATCGCAGACAAGTTTATAAAAGGCACTCCAAATTAAAAACTCGGACTGCGATTTTAAGGGGTTAATTTTTGCCCCGCACCCACTTTTCTAGCTATCAAGAACTTTTTCCTTTCGTTTTGAGAAAAGCGTTCAAGTCAGCATAAGTACCGCCGTAAGTCACGGTGGGATGGTCGTAACCCTTTAAAGCAACGGTGTGCTGCTCGAAAGCGCCCTGGGCCCCTAATTGCGTCAGATATTTGTAGGTAGTTTCTCCCACAGCGATATCCTTGCCGATTTGCTTGGTGCAAGATTCCAGGCGAAATGCTGCGTTTACAGTATCTCCCAAGGCAGTATAGTCCGATCGGTCGCTGCTGCCAGAATTTCCCACCATTGCATAACCGGTATTGATGCCGGCCCCGACTCGCAAAGGAAAAGGCAGGGGGTAACGGCTGCTGAGTTCGTCTGTTGCCTTGTGCAGTTCGCTCAAAGCTTGGCAAATCCGCATCATTTCCTCGCTGCTGACACCGCTGGTTTTGTGGAACCAGACTGCCATGATGGCATCGCCGATGTATTTGTCCACCCAACTGCCGTGTTCGCGAATGATCTGTCCTGCTTTGCGGAACCAATTGCCGATGACTTCCGAGAGGAGGGTTTCGTCTAGCTGCCTAGTCAAAACTGTAAAGTCTCGGATGTCCATTACCATGACGCTAATCAGGCTACGCACCGTCAAAGTCGCCGTAAAATCTTCAGAGTCTGTCTCGTGTATTGGATCGTGTCGGTGGCCGGCGCTTGGGTTGTAGAAGTCCAATTCGGTTTGACCGAAAATAATCCGATCGCCATTTCTGAGAGTGACAGGAATACTGACCCGCCGCCCGTTGACAAAGGAACCATTGCGGCTGCCCAAGTCGATCAGGTAGAACTCTCCTGTCTCCATTTGCTGTAACATCGCGTGATTACGGGAAATCCAGCGATCTGTCAGTACAAAATTATTGTCATCGCTCCGCCCTACTGTCCAGCAATTGCTGCCGGAGAGCGGCAAGTAGCGATTGCCGCTTTTCTCTGTACGAAGTACCAAATGTGGATTGGCTTGCAAAGTCACCACAGCCCTAAAAACGACATCAAGTCAACCGGTTTGAGGTTTTAAACTTTAAATTTTAACTTTACCGCGCGGCTTATGACTGAGATTGCTGCTAAAAAACCTCAAATCGGCCGTTCTCTAATCTAAAATTGTTTAGTCGATCGTCGATGCACCAAACCATACAGGATTGCCGAACCACAATTCGATCGCCAGCAAAGGTAGTTATGGTTCGATCATAAGCGAAATTGTCATATTTTTCACCCCACAGTTCTATCTGGGGAGTTAAATTTGGTGCTTTTTTGCTGAAAATATAACTATCTACCAATATTCTACCTAATGTCACGGCTCTCACTGCCCGCCAAATTTTATTTAGACTAACGGGGCATAAAAAACTGAAAAATGGCTCTCCGGCTCCGATCGAGAATTGTTAAACACAAGGTATCTTTAAGATTTGTTGCTTAACTTCGGGTTTTTGAAGATATCAACAAAGCCTTTTCCTCGCTGCGGCGGTCAATAAGTTGGAAATACGAGAATTTTATGTTGTCGAAAAGAATTTTGCCTTGTTTGGATGTGAAAGCCGGTCGCGTGGTCAAAGGTGTCAATTTTGTCAACCTTAAGGATGCTGGCGATCCGGTAGAAATGGCTCAGGTTTACAACGATGCCGGTGCTGACGAGTTGGTGTTTCTGGACATTACGGCGACTCACGAAGACCGGAATATTATGATCGATGTGGTGTACCGCACGGCCGATCGAGTATTTATCCCTTTGACGGTGGGCGGCGGCATCCAATCCTTAGACACCATTAAAAGTTTGTTGAGGGCGGGCGCTGATAAGGTGAGTATTAATTCGGCGGCGGTGCGCGATCCGAGTTTAATTGACAAAGCCAGCGATCGATTTGGTAATCAGTGCATTGTAGTGGCGATCGACGCTCGCAAACGGCAAGACGCAGATCGTCCTGGTTGGGACGTGTACGTGCGCGGAGGGCGAGAAAATACCGGCAAAGATGCGATCGCCTGGGCAAAGGAAGCCGAACAGCGCGGCGCCGGCGAAATTCTGGTGACAAGCATGGACTCGGACGGCACTCAAGCCGGTTACGATTTGGAATTAACTCGCAGCATTGCCGAAATGGTCGAAATTCCCGTCATTGCTTCCGGCGGCGCCGGCAACTGCCACCACATCTACGAAGCCGTGACTGAGGGGAAAGCAGAAGCTGCACTGCTAGCTTCCCTGCTGCATTACGGGCAACTCAGTGTAGGAGAAATTAAAACTTATCTAGCAAAATTTCAAGTTCCCGTGCGACAGCAGCAGCCATTAGTTATTAGTCATTAGTCAGTGGATAGTCGATCGCATCTCATATCTTGCAACATTTTTAACAAACCGCTCTGCGGGTTCACTCCAGCGCCCTCTCACGTTGCAAAGAGGCTAAATAAATCCGCCCCCACCCCACGATAAAACCAGTTACTGACATTGATACTGCTATGTGAGGCGCATCCGAAGGCACTTATAGAGAATTTTTTTGATTCTACACAAGTGCCTTCTACATAAATCTCTTGGGGCGATCGACTCCTGTCAACTAGAAATATTCCCTGAGAAGGATTTCAAATCCCAGCTTTTTCAGCTAAATATAATATGTTAGCTCAATTTGAAAGAAAGCAACGGTTGCTCTTCTCAAACTTGAGTTAAAGATTGTGCAGAATTTGAGTGAGCTTCAGCCTGTTAACAATCTTAGCGATCAAAACTTCTAAAAACGGAGAAATTTTGTATGTCTTTTATCAGCTTTAACTTCCCTGCCAAGCGTTTAGTCCGCAGTTTAATAGCTGTTTGTTTTTGTGCTTTGATGTTTGTTTCTAATGCTTTCCCCGCTTTTGCCGTTACTAGCAGCCCCACCAAAGGTGAAGACCAACTTTTAGGAATTGAAAAAGAATCTCAAGAAGCTGTACTGAAAAAACCAATGTCCTTGGAAGAAACTCAAGAAAAAGCCAGCAAAGGGCCTAACGAAGTTCAGGGAGACGCTGACATTGAAAAAATGAAAAATCCTTCCAATACACAAGCTACATCCTTTGAGCAACAAGTCAAAAAAGCTGTCAGTAAAATTAAAGACTAACTCAGCGCGCAGTAGTCAGCGGACAGTTGTCAGTAAAAAAGATTAGGGACAGGCCGCGGTGCGGTGTCCCTAATCTTTTTTTTGAAGAGACACCGCACCGGGCCACATCGTTTGAAAGGCAGTATCCAATCTAAATTTAGCTTGAGTTTTCAGAATTGCTCTTAGATGGAATAAAAAAGTGGAAAGGACTTGGCATCTTTCGGCTTTACGAACACTCTTTGCTGGGGCTGCAAGTTCAAGCTATCGAATCTTTCTCTAGTCAAATTAGCGTTTACTACTTGACCGTCATCTAAGGTTAATTCTACCTGAATTTCCCATCCCAAATGAATCAAGCGACTGATTCTTGCAGGCACTGTTGCACTATTTTCTGTAGTTTCAATTACTACGTCGTGAGGGCGCAAGAAAATCTCTGGGTTGGCTGAGTCAAAGCCGTTGTCTTGAAACATTCTGGAACTACTGGGCAATACATTGACTGGCCCGATAAAACTCATTACGAAGGCACTAGCGGGATGGTCGTAAATTTCTGCGGGTGTGCCGACTTGTTCGATTTTACCTTTATTCATGACTGTAATTCGATCGGCAACTTCCATCGCTTCTTCTTGATCGTGCGTCACAAAGACTGTGGTAACGTGAACTTCGTCGTGCAGTCGCCGCAACCAAGCGCGCAAGTCTTTGCGAACTTTGGCATCGAGAGCTCCAAAAGGTTCGTCTAGCAATAACACTTTCGGTTCCACAGCTAGGGCTCTGGCGAGGGCCACCCGCTGCCGTTGGCCCCCTGAAAGTTGCGACGGGTATCTATCGCCCAATCCTGCCAATTGCACTAAATTCAACAATTCTTCTACCCGCGATTTGACTTTCGCGGGTGGTGTTTTCTGAATTTGCAGCCCGAAAGCGATGTTTTTTCGCACTGTCATGTGCTTGAATAGCGCGTAGTGCTGAAACACGAAGCCAATTTTGCGGTCTTGGACGCTAGTATTGGTGGCATCTTGGCCTGTCAGCCAGATTTTGCCGGAGTCGGGCATTTCTAAACCCGCAATCAGTCGCAGCAGTGTAGACTTGCCGGAACCAGACGGGCCCAGCAATGCGACTAGGGAACCCGATTCAATTTCTAAGCTGACTCGATCGAGTGCTTGGAAACTGCCAAACTGTTTTGATACGTTGTCTACAACTATGCCCATGGTAGGAAGAAAGAAGAGGGAAGAGGCAGGATACAGGAAGCAAGAGGCAAGAGGCAAGAGGGAAAAATGTGAATCTCCGGTTTGTGGATAGGTTAAGGTTAGTTTTTTTATAGCACGATCGCACATCAGTTTGTTAATTTTAGGGTTTTGGCGATCGGTCAGTCGATTTTAGATTTTAGATTTTAGATTTTAGATTTACTTGCAGCGCAGTGAATCTGGAAGATGGAACTTTGGTCTAAAATTTTGAGTTCTCCAGGGCTTTGTATGGGTTTTGGGCGGTGTCAATCGATTGCGCGATTTGAGATTTGAGATTTTAGATTAAAGGATTGAAGCATTGACTTGCGCGAGATAAATCCGGGGGCTTGTGTATTGGATACAGGTTTTTGTATTTCTGGGTCCTGAGTCTGCGCGTTGGAATGAATCACGTGGCGGGTATCCTGGATGCTTTCGGTCAAACAGCCGAAAATTAACAAAAATGCACCTCCAAAACAAAAAAACACAATTCTTTGCCACCAAAGTTGACGTTTGGTACTACAATGCAGCAAAAGTTCAAGCGTTTTTGACTTCAACGGCTGAGGGGATAAAGGAAAATGGGAGATGTTGGACGTGTGCCTGTAGGAATTATCGGCGCTTCAGGGTACGGCGGCGTGCAACTTGTGCGACTGCTGGCGGATCACCCGGCGGCTGAAGTAGTTTATTTGGGCGGGGATAGCAGTGCAGGAAAACCTTATTCCAGCCTTTACCCGCATCTGACTAACTGCATTGATTTGACAGTAGAGGCGATCGACCTAGACCAAATAGCGGCAAAATGCGAAGTTGTGTTTCTGTCGCTGCCGAACGGTTTAGCTTGCAAAATGGCACCGACGCTGATAGAAAAAGGCTGCAAAGTCTTGGATTTGTCGGCTGACTACAGATTTGAAAATCTGGAAACTTACAAAGCTTGGTACGGGGGCGAGCGATCGGACTCTGCTTTAGCTGCAACGGCTGTTTACGGTTTGCCAGAATTGTATCGCGATCGAATTAAAGACGCTCAGTTAGTAGGCTGTGCCGGCTGCTACGTCACTGCTAGTTTATTAGCCCTGGCACCTTTGCTCAAACAAGGTCTGATTGTGCCAGAAACAGCAATTATCGACGCCAAATCCGGTGCTTCGGGAGGGGGCCGCAAAGCCGAAGTTAATCTGTTGTTGGCTGAAGCAGAGGGTTCTCTGGGCGCTTACGGCGTTGGGCGCCACCGCCACACGCCAGAAATCGAGCAAATTTGCAGCGATTTAGCGGGACACGATATTAAAGTTCAGTTTACTCCCCACCTAATTCCGATGGTGCGGGGAATTCTGGCGACTGTGTACGCAACTTTGCGCGATCCGGGTTTGGTGCGGGAAGATTTAATCACGATTTTCAGCGCTTTTTACCGCAATTCTCCTTGGGTAAAAGTGTTACCGGCTGGAGTTTATCCGCAAACAAAATGGGCTTGCGGCACAAATCTCTGTTACATCGGTGTGGAAGTCGATCCGCGTACTGACAGGGTGATTGTGCTGTCGGCGATCGACAATTTAATTAAGGGCCAAGCCGGTCAAGGCATCCAGTGCATGAACTTGATGATGGGCTGGGAAGAAACTTTGGGTTTGCCACAATTGGCTTTCTATCCTTAATTGGTAATTGGTAATTGGATCGGGGCGGGTTTACGAGATGATTGGTTTTTAGGCAATTATTGTTTGTAAAACCCGCCCCTTGTATCCACACGATCTAAGTTTTCGATGCTCGATGCCCATCCGATTTTAGATTTCTGATTGTTAATTTTAGATTCAAGTTACTAATCAATTCTTCAATTCTTCAATTCTTCAATCTAAAATCTAAAATTGTCAGATGCCCGATTACCAAGTGTTATTTAGGCCCGTAACCGATCGATCCTGCATAAATTGCCCGATCGCCCAATTGGTCTTCAATCCGCAATAAACGGTTATATTTAGCCACCCGTTCGCTGCGACACAAAGAACCAGTCTTGATTTGGCCGGCGCGAGTCGCTACCGCTAAATCGGCAATGGTGGTATCTTCAGTTTCACCGGAACGGTGGCTGATGATCGATCGATAGCTGTTCCGTTTGCCCAGGTCGATCGTATCCAAAGTCTCTGTCAAAGAACCAATTTGATTCAGCTTAATCAAAATCGAATTGCTAGCTTTCAAATCAATTCCTTTTTGCAGCCGCGTGCGATTAGTAACAAACAAATCGTCACCAACCAATTGAACTTTGCTGCCCATTTTCTGTGTCAGCGCTACCCAACTGTCCCAATCGTCTTCATGCAAACCATCTTCAATCGACACAATGGGATATTGACTGGCCAAACCATCCAAATAATCGATTAATTCTGCCGGCGAATGAGCCACACCGTCGTAAGTGTACTGCCCATCTTTGTAAAATTCGCTAGCAGCAACATCCAAAGCCAAAGCAACTTGTTCACCCGGTTTGTAGCCAGCTTTTTCAATAGCTGCAATCAACAAATCCAAAGCTGCTTGATTGGATTTAAGATTAGGCGCAAAACCGCCTTCATCACCCACACCAGTCAGCAAACCCTCAGCTTTTAAGACTTTACTCAAGGATTCAAATACCTCTGCACCCCAGCGTAAAGCTTCTTTAAAAGAAGGCGCACCCACAGGGACAATCATAAATTCTTGAATGTCCACATTATTGTTAGCGTGAGATCCCCCGTTGATCACGTTCATCAAAGGCACGGGCAAAACGTTCGCCAAGGGCCCGCCCAAGTAGCGGTAAAGGGGGAGTCCTAAAGTCTCGGCGGCCGCCTTTGCTGTGGCTAAGGAGACTCCGAGAATCGCATTGGCGCCGAGGTGGGATTTGTTCGGGGAACCGTCCAAGTCAATCATGGTTTTGTCTACCAGCGCTTGGTCGATCGCATCTAGATTAGCCAAAGCGGGGGCAATTTTGTGTTCGACGTTAGCGACGGCTTTTAGGACTCCTTTGCCACCATAACGGCTTTTGTCGTCGTCGCGGAGTTCGTGGGCTTCAAAAGAGCCTGTAGACGCGCCGCTGGGGACTTGGGCGAGCCCCACAACACCGTTGGCTAGGTAAACTTCCGCTTCGATGGTGGGGCGTCCACGGGAGTCGAGGATTTCTCTGGCTTGAATAGATTCGATCGCAGTGTCTAGCATATTAATTATTCCTGACTTAACTCAAGGTTTCATGACAATTAGCAGTCTCTGGGTTTTCCCACGCTGACTGCTGACGGGTAATAGAGTACGCGATCCCCAGAATTATTGGTACACAGTTCAAAATATTTGCGGATTTGGACGAGCCGAGCGGTGTCAATAACCGAGGCTTGTTGAATAACAGCTCCGGCAAGTTTGACAGTAATTTGATTGTTTTAACCGCTTTAAAAAACCTAGGCAAACCTGGGTAAGCTCAGCGGTATAAGTTTGAAACGTTCTTTCTTAGCGCCTACGCTTCCTCGACATCGAGGTTGACCAAGAAACTCCAGTTAGAAACGGTATAATAATCACAGCGACGTGATATTACACCGGAACGTTTGATTTTTTTATTCAGTTGGTTCCACTCGCTCCAAACGTGCTTTTCCGAGTTCACCTCAGAATAGGCGGTTAAGGAGCGAGGTATTTTTTCACTTAGTCGCATAGCTCGGCGAGCAATCACCAGCGCGGCAGATTCGTCGCTAGCTAAGCCATACATTCTCAGATATTTTACCAAGCCGATAATGCTCGAATATGCTGGGTTAACTGTAATTAACTCAACTCCACGATTCGACAAAATAGGATTGAGTTGCTTGTAAAATTCACTGTACGCCCAACTCGACAACATTCGAGAATATTTTCTACCTTTCTCTCCTAAAGATTCCTTTTTTGTGGAGAAATCAAGTTCTTCACAAACTACGGGACATTCAAATTCCGCAGCCTTTGCTGCTAGTTGCAGGCAAACTTTAACAATTTGAGCCTGTTGCTTGCCGTTCGGCAATCCCATCTGCAATGGAATCTGCCCTTTGGCTTTGAGGTTTCCTTGAAGATCAACATAAGCCCACCCAATAGAACCGGGATTCATATCGATACCGATACAACCGTACATCCTACTTCTAGAAACTTGATTAACAGGATTTGGGGTAAACTGCACAGCAATAACCCACTTTCCGTTTTTGCGGTAGAAGTGCCAGGTCTTAGCCCCGCATTCTGGCTGCCTATTTATCTTGCGATTGAAATCACCGACCTCGGAAGATACAGTTTTCCCGAATCGCGACTCCAAGCATTTGGGGACTCTAAAAGTTATTTTATTTCCATTCCACTGAGAGACTTGATTGCCGAAAGATTCATCCTTGGAACCGACAACAAAGATATCGCCGTAAGGGACGAAGACTTTGAATGGCTTAGTTTTTAAGTATTCGAGTCTATTCGTTAGTAGGGTTAGTCTACGTTTCTTGTTGTGTATTTGAAATCGTACATTCTGCCAATTAGTGGATTTGTTATCGAGCGAACAGGCGATAGGGAAATTGCAGCCCGTCTTTGAGTTATGCCATTTTTTCTTGGCATAAAATTTACGAGCCAATACTAATTTGCGCTCCGCTTTCTTGAGCCATACGCTAAGAGACTTAATCTTTCCTTCAAGAGTTTTTATGTGTAAAATCCTATGCTCTTTGCCCGCGTCTACACGACCTTTGGCAGAACTAATTACACCGTTTGCGTGACGTTTATTGATGCCGTAGGTTTGCTGTAAGTGCGTGTTCCACTCGGACTTCTTGAATTCCGCATTCAAGAGTAAGTGGTTGACTGTTTCAATGCTTGCAGCCCTGAAGATTGGGGCGTAAGCTTCCAAGAACATCTCAAAATCTGTAAATCCAATCTCGTTAAGTTCATCTGCCGGTGTGGGCAAGCCTTTGCAGTACGTTATGGTAGCCATTGATTCGACCTCTCAATGCGGTTGTATCTTAGTATATTAATCGCTTTGCAGAGATTTTGCAAGTTTTTCGATAAGTTTTTTATTTGGGCTCGACCTAGAGCCGTACAGTCGAGCAGAAAATACGGTAATAATTTCTAAAACGTCGCTGGCAAGGTCTTCTTCAAAGGTTGTGTCTTCTTTTTTGTTCAAAATTACCACTTCTACTTCGTGATATTCGCAGAGGGAAAAAATAAGTTCAGATCCAAACCTTAGTAGCCTATCTTTGTGGGTAATTACAAGTCGAACCACTTCGCCGTCTAAGATGGTAGAGATTAGCTTTGTTAGTCCTTTTTTGCGGTAATTCATTCCACTACCTAAATCTCTAATGACTTCATATTCCCAGCCAAAAGACTGACAGTAGCCAGACAAGACAGCATCCTGTCTGTCAAGATCGGCTTTTTGATCGTGACTGGAGACTCTGGCATAAGCAAGTGTCTTTCCTGTTTTTTGTTCAACAAAGTCGGAAAGACGATATCGCCTGTGTCCGCCATCTGTCCGCACGGACTCTAGTTTTCCCTCTTTTTCCCAGCGTCGTATTGTGTCAACGCTGACCGCCTTGAGTTCTGCCAATTCACCAATGCTAATCAGTCTGTTCATTAATTTACCGAGAATCTGGTTCCTAAATCCTAGGTAAATCTAGGTAAATTGTCAACTGCCGTTAACCCCAGATTCCCGCAGATTTCTTAATTGGAGCCTTTGTTAAAATCAGAATGTCAACAAAGTCAATCAAAAAAGGACAAAATTAGGATGTTAGAAACAAATCTCGGAGAAATTAGAGCATTAGCTGAAAATTTAGACCCAATTATTGCCGATCCCCCAAACATCAAATTACTCACAGGGCCATTGCCAAATCCAGCCAGCGACCCCAACTTTTTTGACTTAACTCCCAATGACGACGTAGTTCAATTAGCAAATGGAATTCTGCGGAATACTCCCGGAGGTTTGCGGGCTTTAGCGGGTAACGATTTTGTCAGAGGTTCCGGTGGTGCGGAACTGATGAACGGTAACAGCGGCACAGATACTTTAATCGGGGGTTGTGGCAGCGATACTATTCGCGGCGGCCAAGATTTTGACATTCTTTATGGAGAATGTGGCAGCGATTTTGTCAGCGGAGATCAAGATAATGACTACGTTTATGGAGGCACGGCAAATGACTTTATTCGCGGCGGTAAAGGGAATGATGCTTTAGTAGGAGATAGTGGAAATGATACTATAATAGGTGATGCTGGAATTGATAGACTTTGGGGAAGTGAAGGCGCAGATTTGTTTGTCCTCCGCACAGAAGTGGGAGCCACTTCGGGGGAAATTGGTTCGCTGCAACCGCCTCCTAGCGGCAATTTTGATGTTGATGAAGTGACTGCAGATTTTATTCTCGATTACAATCCGGCTGAAGGTGATGTAATTGGATTGGCGTCTGGATTGACGCAAAATGATATTGTTTTGAGCGAAAGGTTTTTAACAATTGGTGATGCCAGAGATTATGACAGCAGCGGGCCTTTTCCTCCGGGAATTCCTCGAACTCTGGATTTTAGAATTTTAAATACTAAGGCGACGGTGATTCGGGAAGCTAGCAGCGGCAATATCTTGGGTTTGGTGAAGGATGTTTCGCCGAGTCAACTTCAGTTTACCTCTGTGTCTGACGGGACGATCGCCCTTGGATAATCCGCACCCTACAATAGACATCTCCAAAATATAAACTCAAGGGCGGGCGAGACGCCCACCCCACAAAACAAACTTTCTTGTGGGGTGGGCGTCTCGCCCGCCAACCCGATGTGCATAAGCCGGGTAATTTGTTTGTTGGAGGTGTCTAATCTTTAAGATTGCCAGAAATCCGCCACATCATATCCCATTTCGGTGAGCATTTGCCGCAGCAGAGGTAAGCTCAAACCAATCACATTCGTGTGGCATCCTTCGATTTGTTCCACAAAAAAGCCGCCTTTACCTTCCAGTGCAAAACAGCCTGCACATTGCAAGGGCTCTCCGGTAGCGACGTAAGCCGCAATTTGGCGCGAGGTAACTTCCGCAAAATGAACTTTTGTAACTTGACAGCGAATGCTCGATCGAGACATTGCCTCATCCAAGTCATCGAATCTAGTATCAATTAAAGCATGACCCGTATACAGTTCGCCCACCTTACCGCGCATTTTCTGCCAGCGCGAGATTGCTTCCTCCGCATCCTTGGGTTTGCCGTGAATTTCGCCATCTATGAGCAAAATTGAATCGCATCCCAACACCAAACACGCTTTGGGATTGGGGATTTGGGGGTGAGAATTAGCCAGTAAAAACTTAGCTACAGCCTCAGCTTTTCCCTCTGCTAACACCTGCACTAAATTAGTGGCATCTTTCATTTGTATTTGCCCTTCATCAAAGTCGCTGGGGCAAATCACAGCTTGAATGCCAGCATTTTCTAGCAGGCGGCGGCGGGCTGGAGAAGCTGAAGCTAATACAAAATTTGGAATTTTCATAAGTTAAGAAGGAAGAAGGAAGAGATGAGAAGGAAGAAGGAAGAAGAAAGAAAAATCAACTAAAATATTCCTCATCTCCAATGACCTGCGCCCTATTCCCCATTCCCAACTACTTTTTAACCTACTAATAAACAGAGAAAGATTTAACAACTTTCTCAAAAGCTTCTTTTACCTTTGGCCAGCGTTCTTCGGTAGTGGAAACGTTAAGGGTAAAAAGTTTGCCGCGGCTGACTGCTACACTCGCTAAGTTGTGGCGTTCTTGGTTTGGCAACTTAACGGCGTATTCTAAAATGTAATAGTTTTTCGATCGCGATTCACGAGCTTCTGCATTGACTAATTCAGCTTCGCGGCCCGAATCAGCCGGGGCGATCGCACTTTTGCTGAGCTTGTATCCCACATCCGTCGGCGATCCCAAATCCGCCAGAGTTTTGTCCTTTGCGACTGGACTGATTACCACGCTAACGTTCTCGGTTTGCTGAATCAAATCGCGGAACACCACATCGGGCCCGTTAGAAACCGCGATCGGCAGCCAGCCGTTAGGATAGAGAAATTGATAGCCATCGCCAGTATCAACGTAGCTTTTGAGTCCGGTGACTTTAGACACACAACCTGTCAAGGTGAGGCTTAGAACCACCAGAAGTATTGCCGCAATTCGTTTGAGCATTCTTTTTACGGGTAGGGTAACAGTAAAATATTTAATTTTAATTGTCTCACCAAACCTTGCCCCTAAAAATAGTTAAGCTATGGATCGCTGTTTGTGTAACGCCAGCGATCCATAGCCAGATAGTTTAATTGTTAACAAAATCATTACAGGTGAGTCAGCCAGCTAATCAGCCCGTGCTTGGTCGAAACTTCTAAAGCCAAGAGAGAAACAAAGCCAATCATGGCAAGGCGGCCGTTTAAGCGTTCTGCGTAGGGGGTAAAGCCGGTGCGGGGTTCGTCATCGACGTATACTTGCGGCTCGATCGCAAAATTGTTCATTTTGCCTTGGTCGTCCAGCATTAAGCCTCTGTTACTCATGTTTTTTTTCCTAAATGGTTTTTAGTGTACTGTAACTAAATGTAACAGACTTGTGAAGATATGTAAAGGATTGTGAGAATTTTTTTTTAAATACCCCGATCTGACACCAGTTTATAAAAAAACTGCAACTGTAGGCAAGCTCTAAACCCTTATCTAGTCAGTCTTTCCCAATTCTCAAATCTAAAATCTAAAATCTAACAATGGTATGACTGTGGGTAGACTCTGGGCCCCAGAGGGGGGAGGATAGAGTGGAGAGGCACAAAAGTCGATGGTGTATGGCAAATCCAGTCTGGGTTTGACGAAAATTGTGGAACGGAGGAAAAATTTATGCGGGCCAGTCTGGAAATGCGGTGGTTTTATAGCGGTGCACTGCCAAAATCAATCAATCAATGGTTTGGAAGCGAGAGTCTCGGCACGTATCTTTCGCCTCCCGAAGAGCGGGAAGACATATATTTGCTAGTACCAAGCTGCGACTACTTAGGAGTGAAGCTACGTGGGAAAACCTTGGAGGTAAAGTGGCGTCAGGGAGAGTTGGGGACAATGCCCTTCGGCAACCGCTGGGAAGGCAAAGCCGAAAAGTGGCTGAAGTGGGTTTGTGCGGACACGATGGCGCCGATACCGGCGGATATTTTGGCGACAGGAAAGTGGGTGGGAGTCAAGAAAAAGCGAGCGCAGCGTCTTTACCACGTTTCGGAGTCGGGTGCGGTAATGTCAGTGCCAGTAGAAGCCCCCATTCCTCAAGGTTGCACCGTGGAACTTACTCAGTTGAACATTAACGGCAGCGCGTGGTGGACTTTGGGATTTGAAGCATTTGGCAGCGAAAGTTCTTTGACAGAAAACCTGCAAACAGTAGCTAGTTGGACTAGCAAGAGTTATCAGGCGCAAAAGTTAAAAGCTGAGGATTCATCTGCTTATCCGGTTTGGCTGGCTAGCAAGTAATATTAAACCCGGCTTTAATAATACCTCCTGTATTTTTTAGTCGCCCTCTGCTGGGACGAGAGTTTGTGTAGATGCGGTTTCAAGAGTCTGATGGAAGGGGTTTCTAACTATAGCGCGAGCGGTCTTCGCGAGGGGGGCGCTCGCACTGCACTCGAAAAATTACAGCAGATTTCAGGTAAATGAAGAACAAAGAAACCTGTTTGGAGTAGGGGCAATGCCAAGAGAACCCTCCCTGATTCAGGATTTCAGTTCAAAACTCAAAACTATTCCCCCTCTCTCCGATTCTCCTCCTCTTTCATTTTCCCCACTCGGCCAGCACTTCTGAGAATTTGACAAGCTAAAATTGCCGCCCCAAACCCGTTATCAATATTCACCACACCCACACCAGCCGCACAAGAATTGAGCATAGTTAAAAGAGGAGCAATCCCGCCAAAACTCGCGCCGTAACCCACACTCGTCGGCACAGCAATCACCGGACAATCTGCCAAACCCGCAACCACACTCGCCAAAGCACCTTCCATACCCGCAACAGCAATCAACACATCAGCATCAGCAATCACGTGCCGGTTGCTCAGCAAGCGGTGAATGCCGGCAACTCCGACATCCCACAAACGTCGCACCTGAAAACCGCAAAGTTCCGCAGTAATTGCCGCTTCTTCCGCTACAGGCAAATCCGCCGTTCCCGCACTGATAATAGTCACAGTACCCGGATGCTGCGGAGTTGGGGAATTAGGAGAAATTGCACAAATTCGAGCCTTTTGGTAGTAGCACAAATCGGGTATTTTTTGTTGCAATTGCTCGAAAACTTCCGGTTCGATTCGTGTCGCCATCACCGCCGAATTTCGCCCGCGCATCGCCTCGATAATCTCAACAATTTGGTCGGGCGTTTTCCCTGGGCCCCAGATTACTTCAGGAAAACCGGTTCTTAAAGTGCGGTGGTGGTCAATTTTGGCAAAATCGCCGACTTGTTCAAAGTCAAAATGCTTTAATTTATCTAAAGCGGCGATCGGACTAATATCGCCAGTGGCAACTGATTCGAGTAACTGCTGTAAAATTTTAGGTTCCATAAACTAATAACAAATGACTGCTAACTAATGACCTGCCCAAAAACGGATACAAGCCCCCAACTTAAATCGCGATGGCACAATTTTAGACTCTTGTTCAAGTTCCCAGATTCATCTTTAGACTAAATGAAATCTAAAATCTAAAATCTAAAATCTAAAATCGACTGACTATTCTGTTATTTTCAACTCGTACAAATTCCAGAAAGCACCGCCGAGGGCACTGTAGCGAATTCCCGAAACGCGATCGCGCACCGCCTCAAAAGTCAGCGGATTTACCATATAAACAAAAGGCACTTGTTCCGCTATAATCCGCTGCGCCTCCCCATAAATTTCCTTGCGCTTCGCCTCATCAAGCTCCTGAGAAGCTTTCACGTAAAGGTCATCGATTTTCTGCTCCCAGTCGTAAACTTGCCAACCCTGAATCGGCGGTTCTCCGGCTTGCGGGCCTTGGTTGAAACTGTGCAGTGTGCCGTTAACAGACCAAATATTGTAGCCGCTGTGCGGTTCAGTACCTCCCGTAAAACCGCCGAGGTAAGTATCCCAATTCCGCGTCAATCGCAGCTTTTCCACATAAGTGTTAAAACTCAGGAACTGCGTATCAATTTGCATCCCCAGTTTGCCCAAGTCTTGCTTAATTTGCGTTGCCATTTGTTCCCGAACTTTTTTACCTGCCGCCATCAACAAAGTAAATCGCACCTTGTTGCCTTCAGCATCCAACAATTCTTCGTTACTATTATACTTGAATCCAGCACTTAACAGTAACTCTTTGGCTTTTTGTCGATCGTAACTGTAAGTTTTCAATCCCTGTTCTGGGGACAGGTAGAACGGGCTTTGCGCCGGAATTGGGGAATGCAGCGGCGCGCCCAGTCCGCGATAGATATTGTTAGTCATGGCGGATCGGTTGATGCCGTAGGCGATCGCCTGCCTAAATTCCTTACTCGCAAACCAGCGAGACTTAACCGGGTCTACAAACGGCTGATTTTGAGCATTGCGCCCCTTATTCAGATTGAAACACATAAACACGCTGCCAGTATCTGGGCCGCCGTTAAAGACCGTATATTGGCCGCGTTTTTCCTCCCGTTTCAGCAGCGGAAACACTTCCGGCTCCACATTCAGAGTATCCAAATCGCCCGATCGAAAATTCAGCAGTTGATTATCTGTATTTTCGATAATTTGCCAAACAATTTGCTGGATGTAAGGTTGAGAATTTCCCTCTGCATCTTGGCGCCAAAAATAGGGATTTCGTTCCAAAACCACGCGCTGATTGGGAGTGTAGCTCAGCATTCGATATTGACCATTTCCGACAATTTTTTTAGGATCAGTATCCGTGCCCCAAGTAGTCAGGAATTTAGGATTACCATCTGCATCTGTATTTTCGACAGCTTCCTGTAAAATATGAGCTGGTAAAATTGGGATTCCCCCAGCATATCTAATAAATGGAGCAAAGGGTTCTGCAACGGAAAATTCAACGCGGCGGCTGTCAAGTTTTTTAACTTTTGGGAATTCGCGACTCATGCCAACTCTCAGAGTATCTTTCAAACCGCTAGGAATTTTGTCATTGAAATAAATCTTTTCATAGCTGAAGATAATGTCATCAGTAGTCATCGGTTGGCCGTCCGACCATTTCAAGCCCTCTCGCAGGGTAAAGACAATCTTTTTGCCATCTTTAGACACTTCCCAGGACTCGGCTAAACCGGGTTCTAGCTGCGATGTCAAGCCGTTTTCGTTGATCAATCCCTCGTACATATAGCCAAAGACGCTGTATGCAGATTGATTTAGCGGGTAGTTAAAGGTAGCTGGGCCGCTGGGGGTGGGAACGATGAGTCTGTTTACTAAGTTCGATCGCACCGGAGTGCACGCAGACATAGTTATAGTGGCAATTGCGGCCAGTAAAATCACGAGCCAGCGCAGTCTTGAATGTACCATCATAGAAATTTTCATAACTTTTAACTATACCATTTCAGTGCAACTACGACTGAGACTGTAGCCAACCGAGAAAATCTTCCGTGACCGAGAAATACTTCATTATTCCTACTTCCCGCAAAGCATCTCGAACTTTCGGCAGACCAAATTCTTTTGTATTATTGCTCAAAAATACCTTAACTTCATTAGGATGTAAGTGTGCGTGATTCAAGATGCAGTGCAGAATCAAATTGTCTGTCGGGTCTTCTTCAATAAAAATTGAATTCAAACTTTCTCGAAGTATGCCTGCTGTTAATGGGAGCATTTCTATCTTTATAGCCAACAAATCAAGAGCAGCAAAAAGACGTGCATTAATATCATTGAGCAACACCTCATTCTCATTGAGAGATTCCTCTAAGTGGAAGACAAGAGACTGGGCAGAGGGTGAAGTTTTATCTCGCTTTAGCTGACTGATTTGTTTTTCCATTTCACCTAAAAAACGGTTTCGTCGCTTGATTTCGTCTTCTAAAGCCGAAAGTGATTCCATGCAGCAAATACTTGGTATTGCTATGTTGACTGATGTCGGTACACTCACCAACAAGTTGTTAGCGTCTGGATCGCGTCCCGTAGCAATGCTCATCAGAAAGTTAGTCTCGATATATAAAATTGCCACCAATTTCTACCCCTGATTTTGTCGTCCCACCTGCTAGCAGCGGCAGCAAGCCGATTTTTGCTATCTGTTCTGACGCGGTGGGAATCTCAGACTTCCAATTATAAGCTAAGTCGCGCAGCCATGCTTCAACCAGTCTAGTTAGGTATCGCTTAAAGATCCGTTTGCTGCCAAATTCCGGCTCATAATGGCGAAGTATTTCACCAGTGTTTAGAGAACAAACAGGTTCAGATAAGTTTACTCCGTCCCATTTGAAAATCAGAATTTGTTCGGTGTCAACAAACATCGCATAGGGAATGAGTGTGCGCTGCTCGGATATCTTCGCTAACGCAGCTTTCATCCAAGATATCATGTAGTCAGCAATCCTTTGCTTTGCTGCTGGTTCTTGAGCTTCAATAATTTTAACTTCGATTAGCACGACTACCCGATCGTCCTTATCCAATGCGATAATATCCGCGTCAATGGGTAACTCTAAATCCAAGGTTTCAGTTTGCATGGTTTTGGTCTTCCTAAAACGTAGATTAAAGTTCTATTTTAGCACTAACAAAACTACAGCGTAAGCTGCGATTCCTTCTTCTCTCCCAACGGGGCCTAGCTTTTCGTTGGTAGTAGCTTTGATGCCGATTTGGTCTGGTTTCAATTGTAGGACAGCAGAAAGCCGATCGCGCATTTGCTCAATATGCGGTTTCAGCTTTGGACGTTCTGCCACCACCACCGAATCAATATTGCCGATTTCCCAGCCTTTATCTAATATTAACTGATTGACTTGTGCCAGCAATACGAGACTATCCGCACCCTTCCATTTCGGGTCAGTTGGCGGGAAATACAGCCCGATATCTCCTAAACTGAGAGCTCCGAGCATCGCGTCCATGATAGCGTGGGTAAGTACGTCGGCGTCGCTGTGGCCGAGTAAGCCTAATTCGTGGGGAATATTGACACCGCCTAGGATGAGAGGACGATCGGGAACTAAGCAGTGAATGTCGTAGCCATTGCCGATGCGGATGTTCATGTAAAAGGAAGGTTGGGTAAGTATAGTAGAAGACAATTATTTCATATTTTCAGGGAGATAAGTGAATTTATTTTTTAAGGCAGAGCCGAGTGTTAAATATTTTTTTTTGCTGATTTCCTTAGCAGCTATGGCAATCCTAAAGCTTGTGGAGGGGAGAGAAGGGTTAATGCTGGAAACGCTAGAAAATTATGGGGACTTCTCGATGAGTGCTCTCCTGAACTCAAAGACTTACAAACGCGAATCCAAAATTTATTAGGCTCTTAAATATACGAGATTTACGCATCAAGACCAAAGAAACCGGGTTTTTTACCGAATCTGTGGACTACCACGAAGTATTACCGCAAAAAACCCGGTTTCTGACCATGAATTTCAAAGGTGGTATCCGCCACGTGATTTATCCGTGGAATCAATCCCAAATCGAAAATCAAAAATCCTTGCGTCCCCCGCATTTATCTCGCGCAAGTCAATCGAAAATCGAAAATCTAAAATCGATTGACCACTCGTGCGATCGCCCTTTCTCCTATTCTTCCCTCTCCTGCAACCACCGATCGTACAAATCCAGCCTGCGCGATCGAGTTCTTTCAATTTGCTGTTCCCTGCGCCAGCGAGCAATTTCTGCGTGATTACCAGACAGCAACACGTCGGGCACCTTCAATCCCCGAAAATCCGCCGGTCGAGTGTACTGCGGATAATCCAAAAGTCCGTCCTCAAAACTCTCAAACTTTAGCGAATCTTCCTTGGCCACAGTTCCCCGCAGCAATCGCAAAACCCCATTAATCAAAGCCAAAGCTGGAATTTCGCCTCCCGTGAGAACAAAGTCGCCCAACGATACCTCGCGAGTGACTAAATGCAGGACTCGATCGTCCACACCTTCATAATGACCGCAAATCAATACCAACTGATCGCGATCGGCAGCCAACTCCCGAAACATCGCCTGCTGCATCGGTTCCCCCTGGGGAGTCAGCAAAATCACCTCCCGCCGTGGCAAAACCGGCAGCGACTCCACCGCAGCAAAAATCGGTTCCGGTTTCATCAGCATCCCCACTCCGCCCCCGTAAGGCTCATCATCGACTCGCTGGTGCTTGTCTGTGGTAAAATCGCGGGGATTGACAAAATTCACCTCAGCAATCTTTTTAGCTAAGGCTTTGCCCATCAGTCCCGACTCTAGGGGAGCCCGGAAAAATTCTGGAAATAGGGTAACAACGTCAAATCGCACAATTATTGGAATTTCATTGATACATCACCTCTAGTTTGACCTTTAGGGGGAGTTCAGTTTTCAGTAATTGCTTTATTCTTTATAATTTCTTATAATTTCTGAAAATTTTGGCAAGTTAAATTCTCTTCCTTTGTCGGCGGGCCGGTTTTGTACAAAAATAATCTGTTTTTCATGACAGCGACTGCAAGTAAACTCGCCCCCAAACAACTGCGGGATCGCGCGATCGCCGATCGCACCTCGCTGGCACCAAAAAATATTTATTCTTAAAAAGCCCCATTCTACCCACAGCCACGGCAAAATTGAATTTCACATCCAACAGAGGAAGACACACCATGCAGCAGTTGACATCTCAAGCCCTTGAACACAATATTCCCCCGCGCACAAAAACCTCGATTATGGTCATCGGGGGAGCCGAAGACAAAGTTCACGGGCGAGAGATTCTGAACACCTTTTTTTGCCGTGCTGGGGGTGCAAACGCTCGGCTGGCGATCGTTCCGTGCGCTTCGCGAGATCCCGAAGGAATTAGCAACCGCTACCGCACAATATTTGACGAAATGGGCGTTAGCGCAGTCAAAGTAGTAGACATCCGCGAACGCGAACAAGGCGAAAACCCCGTCTGGAAAGATTACTTAGAAGACTGTACGGGCGTATTCATCACAGGGGGCGACCAACTGCGGCTTTGTGGGCTCCTGGCGGACACCCCGCTGATGGAGAAAATTCGCAAAGAAACTCTCGAAGGCAAGATTACCCTCGCTGGCACCAGCGCGGGTGCTGCGGTGATGGGATATCACATGATTGCAGGCGGTGGGAGTGGCGCCCCGCCGAACCGCTCTTTAGTAGACATGGCAAACGGACTTAACATTATTCCTGAGATCATCGTAGACCAGCATTTTCACAACCGCAATCGCATGGCTCGCTTGCTGTCGGCTGTGGCTTGTCATCCCGATCGCATCGCTATTGGTATTGACGAAGACACCTGCGCCTTGTTTGAGGGAGACGATACTATGAAAATTCTCGGTAAAGGCACTGTGACTATTGTTGATTCTAGGGAAAATTTTTATACCAATGAATCTATGGTAGGAGCGACAGAACCCTTAAGTCTGTTCAATATGCGCTTGCACGTTCTGTGTCACGGAGATTGCTACAATATGCCCCAAGGCAAACCCATGCCATCGGGAGCGTGTTCCGAGTCTGGCTGGCCCCCCGAATGCCGCACAGCCAACTAAGGTAGAACATCTCTTGTCATTGATTCGGCAGAAATTAGGCGGCATTCCGGCCGAATCATGGATACAACAATAGAATAGATGCCGAAGCAGCCACGGTCTGACCCCAGGAGACCGAACCACAGAAAATTCTAGCTTCAGGCTTTGAGTTTTTGCTAGCCATGTACCTGTAGTTTTTAGCCGATCGCAGGGGCATGAATTTTAAATTGGGTAGCCCATAACTGGAAATTCACTCCCAAACTGTTCGCAGCGAACAGTCGATCGAGCAATCTAGATCGAAATTGAATAAATGCTCCAATTATCTATAAGATTTCGCGCCCCATACCCCTCTAACTGCCATGAAAATACTTAAAATCCAGACATTACGCGGCCCCAACTACTGGAGCATCAGACGCCAGAAACTCGTCCTGATGCGTCTGGATTTAGAGGAGTGGGCAGATAAAACCACAGCGGAAATTCCTGGATTCTATGAAGGGTTGATCGCCGCACTTCCGAGTTTGAACGACCATCACTGTTCTCCAGGCCATCAGGGAGGATTCCTGCAACGGGTCAGAGAAGGCACAATGATGGGACACGTAATCGAACACGTCGCCCTCGAACTTCAGGAAATGGCAGGAATGCCGGTCGGGTTCGGCCGTACCCGCGAGACTGCGACCCCAGGTATTTACCAAGTAGTAATCGAGTATCAAAACGAACAAGCCGGTCGCTATGCAGCCCGGGCGGGCGTGCGGATGTGCCAAAGTATTGCCGATACAGGCACTTATCCAGCAGCCGAATTAGTCCAAGATTTGAGAGACCTCAAAGAGTTTGCTGCGTCGGCGGCCCTGGGGCCGAGCACGGAAACACTGATTAAGGAAGCAGAAGCGCGCGGCATTCCTTGGATACCTTTGAGCGCCCGGTTTATGATTCAACTCGGCTACGGGGTTCACCAAAAGCGGATTCAGGCAACTCTGAGCAACCGGACGGGAGTTTTGGGGGTAGAACTTGCCTGTGACAAGGAAGGTACCAAAAATATCCTCGCCAGCGCCGGCGTGCCGGTTCCCAGAGGGACGGTGATTCATTATTTGGACGAATTGCGCGGGGCGATCGAAGATGTCGGCGGTTTTCCGATCGTCCTCAAACCCCTAGACGGCAACCACGGCCGCGGCATTACGATCGACATCAATTCCTGGGAAGCAGCAGAAGAAGCCTACGACTTAGCCAGCGCAGCATCAAAAACAAAAAGCGTCATTGTCGAGCGCTATTACGTCGGCCGCGATCACCGAGTATTGGTAGTCAACGGGCAAGTCATAGCAGTCGCAGAACGAGTACCCGCTAACGTCGTAGGTAACGGCAAGTCTACAGTAGAACAGCTTATTGAAGAAGTAAACCGCGACCCGCAGCGAGGAGACGGACACGACAACGTGCTCACCCGGATCACGATCGACAAATTGTCCCTGGATTTGCTGCAAAAACAAGGATACGCGATGGACTCCGTAGTGCCCGCCGGCGAAAGAGTATTTTTGCGCGCGACAGCAAACTTGAGTACCGGTGGCATTGCAGTCGATCGCACCGACGAAATCCACCCAGAAAACGTCTGGCTGTTTTCCAGAGTCGCCAAAATTATCGGTTTGGACATCGCCGGCATTGACGTAGTAACTCCCGACATTTCCCAACCCCTGCGCGATGTCAACGGCGTCATCGTCGAAGTCAACGCAGCACCGGGTTTCAGAATGCACGTCGCCCCAAGTCAAGGTTTACCCCGCAACGTCGCCGGCGCCGTCTTCGATATGCTATTCCCCTCGCCTCAACCCAGCCGGGTGCCAATTTTAGCGGTAACGGGAACCAACGGCAAAACGACAACCACTCGCCTGCTAGCCCACATTGTCAAGCAGACAGGTCAGATTACCGGCTATACAACTACCGACGGCACTTACATCGGCGATTATTTGGTCGAAACCGGAGACAATACCGGGCCCCAGAGTGCTCAATTGATTTTGTCCGATCCGACGGTGGAAGTGGCCGTGTTGGAAACTGCCAGAGGCGGAATTTTGCGATCGGGCCTCGGCTTCGATCAGTGCGATGTCGGCGTCGTCTTGAACGTCGCAGCCGATCACTTGGGCATTGGCGACATCGACACCGTGGAACAACTGGCCAAACTCAAGAGCGTCCTCGTCGAGTCGGTAATGCCCAAAGGCTATGCAGTTTTGAATGCAGACGACCCGCTAGTATCACAAATGGCGCAGCGTGTCAAGGCTCAAATTGCATATTTTTCCATGAACCCGGACAACGAACTGGTTGCCAAACATACCGCGGCGGGCGGGCTGGCAGCGATTTACGAAAATGGGTACTTGTCGATCTTAAAAGGCGATTGGACGCTGAGAATTGAGCAGGCTGTGAACGTGCCGCTGACGATGGGCGGGCGCGCGCCGTTTATGATTGCTAATGCTTTAGCAGCTTGTTTGGCGGCTTTTGCCCAAGGATTGAAAATAGAAGATATTCGCGCTGCTTTGTCAAGCTTCCAAGCATCCGTCGGTCAAACTCCCGGAAGGATGAATTTGTTTAATTTGGGCACCTATCACGCTTTACTCGACTACGCCCACAACCCCCACAGCTACAAAGCTTTGGGCAGTTTCGTGCTGAATTGGCCGGGACGGCGGATCGGGGTAGTAGGTGCCCCCGGAGACCGGCGAGATGAAGATTTTGTCACGCTGGGCAAACTTTCGGCCGAGATGTTCGATCGTATCATTGTCAAAGAAGATATTGACAGGCGCGGCCGAGAACCCGGTGTTGTGGCAAAGTTAATTTGCCAGGGAATTGCCGAGGCGATTTCTGCCGGAACCGCAAACAAATCTCAAGTTGAATACGAGTTGATTCTCGACGAAACAACGGCCGTTAACAAGGCTTTAGACGAGGCGCCGGCCGGCAGTTTGGTAGTAATTTTACCTGAAGGTGTCAACAAAGCTTTGAGTTTAATTGAAGCCCGGAAACCGATTAAGGAATCTGTGGAAGTGCAAAATGGTTTAGATCGATCGAAGTCACAGGAAAGTTTAAAACCGACCGTTGTGAATCAAGGCTAAACTCTTAAGTCTCATTTAATTAATAGGTTGGGTTACTTGTGTTAAACCCAACCTATTTGTTTGAGAAATTACGTAATTCCTGATTTTTATGGAACCTGCTATACTTAAGAAAAACTTTGTAAATCTTCCTCAGATAGCTGAGCTATTTTCATTAAGGCTCTCAAGGTTCCAACTTTCAAATCTTGATTTCGGTGAACAGGAATTGACAAAATTTGTTCTAGTTCCGGGTTTTCATAGATATGATGACTGCCGGTAACTCTTTTCAAAACCCAACCTTTATGCTCTACTATTTTGCAAAGTCGCTTGCCAGAAATAGATTTCCTACAGCAATTTCCACAACTCTATCTGTGGAGGCAATTGCTTCACGACTATTAGCAACTTCGAGCCAACCTTCAATAGCATCTTTTAAATTAATTATTACTTCTTCTATCGTTTCTCCTTCGGTAATGCAGCCGGGAAGCGCTGGAACTTCTGCCCAATAGCCACCTTCTTCTGCAGGATGTACGATCGCTCTAATTTTCATAGATTTATTGAGGTATTTTTGAAGCACTAAAGCCATAAAAACCGGGTTGCCAAGCAAAATCTTCGTTGTGAACGATCGACTTTAAGGCAGAAACCGGGTTTTTGACTCCGCCTGTATCTAGGAATATCGTCAAGTATATTATAGCAAATATCAATAGTAAAGCGTCCTAACCGCCTGGTTGCTATAAGCTGTTCTACATTTAAACTGTGTGTCAAAAATCAATAAAACTCTTGTGGGACGGGCTTCTAGCCTATCCCGATTTTCCAATTTAAATGCGTAACAGCTTAAAGCAAAATCGCAAGATAAATCGAAAATTCAAACCGATCTAATTATAGAATCAGGAAAAAGCAAGCAACAGGGTTGAAACATGAATGAAGCCGATCGCACGCGAGTCGAAACATTCATCACACGCTGGGCAGGTTCTAGCGGTAACGAACGGGCAAACTACCAGTTGTTTTTTGCCGAAATGTGCGATGCGCTGGGAGTCGATCGCCCTTTTGATAAAGGCAGAATTCCCAACGATCCCTACTGCTTTGATAAGGATGTCAAAATTTTTCACCCCAGCGGCAAAGTAACTCCGGGGTTTGTTGATTTTTACAAAGCCGATCATTTTTTAATCGAGGCAAAACAGGGCGGAACAACGAGCAAAAAAGGAACGGCAAAGCGGGGGACAAATACCTATTTGCGAGAGATGGAAAAAGCGTTTGTGCAGGCAGTTGCCTATACCCGCAGTCTCAGCAGCAAACCGCCCTTTTTGTTAACTTGCGATATTGGCGATCATTTTGAATTATGGATGGGTTTTAGCGGGGATTATGGCGGCTATGGGGCGCGGCGAGAAATTGGGCTAATTGAGTTGCAGAAAGCCGATGTTTTCGATTTGTTTGTGGATATTTTTAGCAATCCGCAGCAGCGCAATCCAGAGAAAATTGCAGCGCGGGTGACGCGGGAAGTAGCGGCGGATTTGGCAGAGTTGGCGAAGCGGATGGAGGGGAATGTCGATCCGCAGCAAGTCGCGCAGTTTTTGATGCGCTGTATTTTCACCATGTTTGCTGAGGATGTGGGGTTGTTGAAAGAACATTTGTTTACGCAGGCGCTGGAAACGCGATGGATTCTCAATCCGAAGACGTTTAAGCCGGAGGTAGAGGCGCTGTGGGAGGCGATGAATGAGGGGACGAGTTTTGGTTTTCATGGCAAACTGTTGCGGTTTAATGGGGGATTGTTTGCGGAGTCGCAGGCGTTTGCGTTGACAAAGGCGCAGTTGGAAGTTTTGTTGCAGGCGGCGAAGCGGGATTGGTGCAAAGTGGAACCGGCGATTTTTGGGACGTTGTTGGAAAGGGCGCTGGATTCTAGGCAACGGAGTAAGTTGGGGGCTCATTATACGCCGCGATCCTATGTGGAAAGGTTGGTAAAGCCTGTGGTGATGGAACCTTTGGGCGATCGCTGGATTGCGGTACAAGCGGAGGTTAAACAGTTGCTCAACGCGGGAGAATCGGAACCGACTGCAAATCAAAGGAAAAAGGCGATATCAGTTTTAGAGGCATTTCTGACGGAGTTACAACAGGTGAAGATTCTCGATCCGGCGTGCGGATCTGGTAATTTCCTGTATGTGACATTGGATTTGTTGAAGGGGTTGGAATCGGAGGTGTTGCGACGCTTGGAGGATGTCACCGGATCGGCGCAGTTGCTGTTAGATATTGCTCAAGTTAATCCGAGTCAGTTTTTGGGAATTGAGATCAATCCTAGGGCGGCGGCGATCGCAGATTTGGTGATTTGGATTGGGTATTTGCAGTGGCATTTTCGGCGGTTTGGCGACATTCCGCCGATCGAACCTGTGTTGCGCGAGTACAACAATATTGAATGCCGGGATGCCGTGTTGGCCTATGACGGGAGGGAACCGGATGTGGATGCGGCGGGGAAGGTGAGAACTCGCTGGGGCGGAAGGATGATTAAAAGTCCGGTGACGGGGGAAGATATTCCCGATCCTACAGACAAAGTAACGATTTATCGGTATTTAAATCCGAGGGCGGCCCAGTGGCAAAAGGCAGATTATATTGTCTCGAATCCGCCGTTTATTGGGAATAAGAGAATGCGTGAGAGCCTTGATGACGGGTATGTTGAATGCTTGAGGAAGACTTACCAAAACTTGTCAGATACGGTTGACTTTGTAATGTACTGGTGGGAGAAGGCAGCAAATCTTGCCAAGTCGAAGAAAATTCAAAGGTTTGGCTTTATTACAACAAATAGTATTGTTCAATCATTCAATAGGAAAGTTCTAGACCATTATGTCGGCGATAAACAAATATCTCTTTACTTTGCTATTGCCGATCATCCTTGGACAGATAGTAAAGATGGTGCTGCTGTACGTATTGCTATGACTGTCGTGACACCCGAACCGTCAATTTCAGGCTTTTTGATGAAAGTCAAGTATGAATCTCAGGGAGAAAATGAAAATGAAATTTTAAAATTTGAGGTATTTAAGGGATTGATTAATTCTGATTTGACTGTTGGCCGTGATACAGTCAAAATGAAACCGTTAAAATCAAATGATGGCATCTCATTTCAGGGTGTTATTCCATTAGGCACAGGGTTTAGAATTGAAGAACATGATTTCCAACAGCTTGATTTAGACAAGCAGAATTTGCCGTCAGTCATCAGATCGTATGCGATTGGGAGAGATTTAGTTCAAAGTTTTCAGAAAAAGTGGATTATTGATTTTTTCGGTCTATCTAAAGATGAAGCCTCTCAACAGTTTCCTCTATTATTCCAAAGGCTTCTAACAACAGTTAAGCCATTTCGAGATCAGCAAAATAGAAAATCAAATCGGGAGAATTGGTGGCTTTTTGGCGAGAAAAGACCAGGATTAAGAAAAGCTGTCAACAATTTGAATCGATTTATTGTCACGCCAGACACTTCTAAATTTAAGCCATTCTTTTTTGTTGATAGTGATGTTTTGCCGGATGTTCAGCTTTACACAGTCGCATCAGATGATGCCTGGATTTTAGGGATTTTAGAATCCTTAGTACATCAAAAATGGCTTAAAAAGATTGCACCGCGAATGGGCAAGGGAAATGATTTGCGATGGAAACCGTCAATTGTCTTCGACCCCTTCCCCTTCCCCACTCCCACCGATACCCAAAAACAAACCATCCGCGAACTCGGAGAACGCCTCGACAGCCACCGCAAACGAGTCCAAACCACTCACCCCGAAGTCACCATCACCGGGATGTACAACCTCCTCGAAAAACTCCGCCAAGGCGAACCCCTCGACGACAAAGACAAAGCCTTCAAGCAAAAAGCCCTAGTCTCCACCCTCAAACAAATCCACGACGAACTCGATGCCGCCGTATTTGCCGCCTATGGTTGGGAACCCACCCTCACCGACGACCAAATCCTGGAAAACCTCGTCACCCTCAACGCCCAACGCGCCGAGGAAGAACGCAACGGACTGATTCGCTGGCTACGTCCCGACTACCAAGCCCCCGGCGAAACCTACGTGCAACCATCCCTTGCAGGTATCACCACTGGAACCGAAACCTCGATCGCCCCCACGGAACAACAACCCTTCCCCAAAACCCTCAAAGAGCAACTTTGGGCCATCCGCGACTTATTCCGCACCCAAAGCGGCGAATGGACAGCCGCCCAAGTCACCGCCCATTTCAAAGCAGCCAGCCGCAAACAAAAAGTCATTCTCGACTGTTTAGAAAGCCTCGAAGATTTGGGGATTTTGCTCAGTCATAATGAAGGTGGCATGACTTTCTGGCATCTCGCAGAAGTTGGAAATGCCACATAAGCTGGGCTTGGCAATTGTTATGTCCAATCCTCCAAAACCAGTCCTGGCACTTGTGCAAAATCTTGTCGATTTCGCGTCACTAAAATTGAGTTATTAACCAAAGCAATGGACGCAATCCGCAAGTCTTGTGTCCCAATTCGTATTCCCTGACGGCGCAGCGCCAAATATTGCTCGCAAGCTGATTCGGTAAAATCCAGAACGAGAAAATCGTTGAGAAATTTAACAGCCGATCTCAAACCCACATAAGCCCAAGTTAAGTGTTGCTTCTGTCCGGGTTGCGAAGCTTGACGAATTGCATTGAACCAGCCCTGAATCAATTCCTCAACATTGATGACAGTAATAGCAACATCCCTGGTATGGAGAGCTTCAAAACGTTGCAATATGAGTGGATTAGAGTGTTGCAGCAGTGTGATATGGTCGGTATCGAGAATATATTGAGTCATAGGGTCTCAGACTCAGGAAAATCGATATCGGCATTTCGATCGTGGCGATATGCTTCAACATATTTCGTGACTTCATTCAGCAACGGATTACATCTCAAAAGAGGTGAAACATTCAACATCGGACGCGCCTCATACCAAGCAATCCGATCGTCAATTTCTGGCTGATTATCCAGATAAAAGCTAATGGCATCAAACACTTGAGCCGCCGTCACGAGTTGAAGTAACTTCTGTGGGATTTCTTCAGGCTTTATTCCCGATTTCCAAAACACCACAATATCCCGTACAGTAACTTGAGTGTCTGCAATAATCGGTTCCCCCTGCAAAACTTCAGGATTGCGGGTGACATAGCGAGAAATTCTTGTAGGAGACAGCGAACTGGTCATAACGACCTCATCAAAAAATGTAAACCAGCTTTCATCTTAGCATAGTGGACAGAAGACGCCTATCGGGTATTCTATATTGCTAGATTTGAAGAAGCTATTACGTTTTCGCCGTGTTTATAACTGCTT
This sequence comes from Microcoleus sp. Z1_B2, assembly GCF_036700325.1. NCBI lineage: Bacteria > Bacillati > Cyanobacteriota > Cyanophyceae > Oscillatoriales > Microcoleaceae > Microcoleus > Microcoleus sp. Z1_B2. The sequence continues at coordinate 1,815 of NZ_JAUBOQ010000010.1, read as the reverse complement.
CATTCACTTAGATATCAAAGATGGAAATAGAGCGATCGCCTTTTACCTTTTGACTTACGCATGGGGGCCGGTGAAACCGGGTTTTTTGGCTGAGAATACGCGTGACAGCCCGCAGATTTCGTCAAAAACCCGGTTTCTTCGATCGCGCCTGGGTAAGTCCTTTTACCCCTTAACTACCGCCCACTGAGTCACCGGCGCAAGCGGCTTCCAACCCTGAAAAGAACCGATCGCCCCTACTCGCTGAATCCCAATTCTAATGAGTTCCCCGCCATAACGATCGTGCCATTGCAAAACTTTAAACTCGCTCTCAACTGTCACCGCATTAACAACTAATCGGCCGCCTTCACCTAAAGCATTCCAGCAAGTTTCCAGCACAGCTTCTGCGGTGACACCGCCGCCGATGAAAATAGCATTCGGTTGAGGCAAATTTGTCAGGGCTTCCGGCGCTGATCCCGCCACAATTTCGAGTTCGGGAACGCCGAAAGTCGAGGCATTTTCGGCGATGTATTGCAGTCGAGTTGGGTGGCGTTCGATCGCGATCGCCCTGCACCGAGGATGACTCCGCATCCATTCGATCGCGATCGAACCGCAGCCCGCCCCCACATCCCAAAGCAACTCTCCGGGAATCGGTGCTAACGTTGACAGAGTAACGGCTCGAACCTCCCGCTTGGTAAGTTGTCCGTCGTGGCGATAAGCAGCATCCGGCAAACCCGCAGTTCGGGGGAGGATAAGAGTTTGTCGATCGGCTGCAACTGCGATCGCGATCGTGTTCAAATCAGCCAAATCCGCTGCATTCCAGGCTGCTGCGACCCCCTCGCTCCGACGTTCCGATCCCGATCCCATCCGCTCGAACACAGTCATCAAACTGCTACCAAACCCCCGCTGTGTCAACAATTGTGCCACCTTTCCCGGCGTGTGTCTGTCAGCGCTCAACACCAGCAAGCGCGCCCCCGGCGAGAAAGCAAGGGCGATCGATGCGATCGGGCGATTTGTCAAACTGAAAGTCTCAACTTGGGCTAATGGCCAACCCAAACGGGCGCAAGCAAGACTAAAAGCCGATGCCGCCGGAATTACAGTCATTTCCGAAATGGGAATCTGGCGCGACAGCGTGACGCCGATGCCGTGACACATGGGATCGCCGCTTGCGAGCACGCACACAGACTGTCCCCGGCGGCGGATGATTTGATCGACTGTTGCTTGTAGGGGCGAAGCCCAAACCAATTTTTCGCGGGTGTCGTCGGTTGGTAGCATTGCGAGGTGACGGGCACCGCCGACAACGACTTGAGATTGAGAGAGGAGGGTAAAGGCGATCGCACTCAATCCCGAAAGTCCGTCTTCGCCAATCCCCACCACCGAAAGCCATTTGTGCATTGCACCCTTACTGCTAATCTCGTTTCCGGCTGCATTGGAATCATCAAACTCGATCGTCATCACTCATTAGTTATTAGTTATTAGTTATTAGTTATTAGTCGTTAATCATATTATGTCCGCTCGAACAACCAGAATAAAATTGGTTTATAGTGAGGACGGAAGTCCTCATAAAACTCGCTCGGACTTCCGTCCTCACTACAAAAGTTATAACGGTTATTTTACCAGACTAGATAGGGAGCATCTCAGTTTTGCTTTTACTCTGGGTGCGATCGTCCCCCTCGCTATATGTATATACTGTGCTGTGCGGGATGCTCGCACTCCAAAAAAACGGTTTTTACTCGCAGCACAGATGCTCCCACTAGATATGTGATATCAAATCCGGTAGCATCGTCCTGTATTCATCTCTGTATTCTCTCCCTCTGCGTTCTCTGCGCCCTCTGCGGT